>JAKLIN010000024.1 GCA_022709585.1 Nanobdellota archaeon
ATACATTTGGAATTGTATCGTTAAGGATAATCAATCTCGAGTTTATAACTCTACAAATCGAACAATAACTTATGATGCAACTTATCCAGATATTTCTGGAGCCTCATTTATTCCAAGTTACAACAGCGTCGCTATTTCTTGGACAACCACCGAATCAACAAACAGTTCAGTTAATCTATCAAATTCCCTTTATAACTATGCGGATTTTTCTGAACTAAAAGAATCAACTATTTCTGGATTAAGTTCAAACACCTATTATGAGTTTATCATTTTCTATTGTGATAAAGCAAACAATTGTAGAACCAGTGAAACATTCAACTTTACAACAACGAGTGCCCCTGTTTTAGCAAGTGGCGGAGGCGGAGGGGGTTCAACAAATTCTCTTACCGAATTAAATTCTTCTCAGCTAAAATCTCTTCAGGAAATAAGCTTAGAAAAAGGAAAAAGCATTAAACTTACTCTTTCCAACAAGCAAAAACACGCATTGAAGATTAATTCTGTTCAAGACAACAAAGTAAATATTACTGTCTCAAGCAGCCCTTTAAATTTTATTTTGGAAGCAGGACAAGAGAAAAAGATTAACATTTCCAATTCTGATTTTTATGATTTGTATATTTTTCTTAAAAAGATCTCAGATTCTAAAGCAGTTTTAGCAATTCAAGAGATAAATGAATCGATTAAACCTGTTCCAGAATCAGATAGTTCACAAGAAATGAATAACTCAGAAAGCGTCGAGACTAACAGCTCTCTCGGCAATCTTGTTTCAATTCAACAAGAAAACCCCTTCACTAAATCTCCAAGCTCCAATAAAATAAAGATAGTTTTAGTGGTAGCTCTTATTTTAATGGTTTTAACTAAAGTAGGATTTGACGTTTATCATATCTTGAAAAAGAGAGAAAACTCAGAAAAAACCAAAAAGTAAAGGCAAAAAATAGACTGGATGGTTAAATTTATAAGGAATCTGATTTTTCTTGAAATAATCCCCGCGTAGCTTAGTGGTTAAAGCGCTTGGCTGTAGATTATATCTAGGGTGGATATTCCACTTCGGAAACTAAATGAAACCTGAAAAGCCAGAGCAGAACCCGAGAGACCCCAGGTTCGAATCCTGGCGTGGGGATTTTATTTTTTATCTAATAAAAATATGGAAAAAGGAAAAACGCTTTATGTAACTGAAAGAAAAGATTGGCGTTTATGGCTTAAAGAAAATTATAACAAGGAAAAAGAGATTTGGTTAATCTACTATCGAAAATCTTCTAATAAGCCTAGGATATCTTACAATGATGCTGTTGAAGAAGCACTTTGTTACGGTTGGATAGATGGCATTCTTAAGCGCGTGGATGATGAAAGTTTTGCTCAAAGATTT
This sequence comes from Nanobdellota archaeon, assembly GCA_022709585.1. Classification (GTDB taxonomy): domain Archaea; phylum Nanobdellota; class Nanobdellia; order Pacearchaeales; family GW2011-AR1; genus JAKLIN01. The sequence goes on from JAKLIN010000024.1 coordinate 1,364, forward strand.
TCTCCTAGGAGACCAAAAAGCAATCTTTCAGAGATGAATAAAGAGCGTATTAGAAGACTTATTAAACAAAAGAAAATGACTGCCATTGGGCTTAAAGCAGTTTCGCATGCGTTTGATAAAGATAAAGACCCGAAACTAATTGTCGCAGAAGATATACTCAAAGCATTAAAAAGTGATAAACAAACATGGAAAAACTTTGAAAATTTTTCAGAAGGCTACAAAAAAGTGCGTATTGGATATATTGAAGATGTGAGAGGATATGACCAAGAGATGTTTAAGAAAAGACTAAATCACTTTGTTAAAATGACTTCCAAAAACAAAAAGTTTGGCATGGTTCAGTGAGAAGTTTAAAAATTAAATTCAAAAGATTAGAATTTTGTAAGCTCTTTATACTGAGGGCAATCATGACATGGCCTTCTTTTCCGTAAGTCTTCTAATGCAAAATTCTGCATTAATTCCCAAATCTGTCCCCATTGAGCTTTTTCAGGATTCTTCCAATAATCTTCGAACTCTTGAAGTTTTATTTCTCTTACTCCTTCTTTAAATTTAAACGTCGGCTCTCCGCGAGTTTCAACAGAGTCTACAACATTCCTATTGCCGTACTGGCTATAAAGAAGAGACATTAAATCATTCCAATCATTCCATAATAAATCTAATTATAGACAGCGTAACCCTTTAGCAATTCTTTTTTCAATAGAAGATTTCTGAGATATTTTTTGAATCCCTCTCTCTAAATTGTCGCATACCTTATAATAATCTGGGATGTAGAAACTCGTGCCTTCTTTTATTTCTAAAGGAAAACTTGGAGAATAAGCTAAAATTATTGCCTCTGAAGTTTTTCTTGTGTTATAAACTAAGCGTTCTACAGAATTCATATTTTTCTTTAGGCTTAAATCATTAAAAAGATTTATATCCTTGAGTTTATACAATTCCAAAACAATTCTAATGAATATTAACATCATATTTTTAAATAAGAACATCTTGACTAAATTATGAGTTTTAAAAAAGTGGTTGGATGGGCAGAGATTGTTTTAGGTTTAATCATTCTTATTGGAGTAATTTACTGCTTCATAAATCCGGAAGGAATAGCAAATTTTCTCTCTGAAAAAAAGATTTTTATATTTCATAATTTAGAAAATTTAGAACTTCCAAAAACAAATGAGGTAAGTCAGGAGTCAGAGAGAATATTAGACTTGATGGGATTTATTAGCCAGTACGGAATGTTGTATTTAGTTTTAACTGGAATTGCTTTTATCTTCATTTCTATTGCAATAATTTTACAAGGAATCCTTAACATTTCAGAAAGAAATAACTTACCCGGCAGAAGTATTAAAACAGTTTAAGCAAGTTTAAATTATGAGTAAATGCAAAAAACAAGAAATTCTTGATAAGACCATTGATTTTGTAAGAAAAACTCTTTCAGATGCAGAAGGAGGGCATGATTGGGAGCATACTTGTCGTGTTTGGAATCTAGCTAAATTAATCTCTAAAAAAGAAAAGGTTAATGCTTTTATTATTGAATTAGGGGCGTTGCTTCATGACATTGCTGATTCAAAATTCTTTGGAGGAGATGAAGAAGTCGGGCCTCGCAAAGCACAAAATTTTTTGAGTTCTCTTAATCTAGAATCAGAAATAATTAATCATGTTGAAAACATAATTATTAATGTTTCTTTTAAAGGAGGGAAACACCTTCAGAAATTTAAGTCTCCTGAATTGGATGTTGTTCAAGATGCAGACAGATTAGACGCAATGGGAGCTATTGGAATTGCCAGAACATTCAATTACGGAGGTTACAAAAATAGACCTATTTACAATCCTGCAATTAAACCGAACTTAAACATGAGCAAAGAAGAATACAAACAAAGCAATGCTCCAACAATTAATCATTTTTATGAGAAATTATTACTATTAAAAGATTTGATGAATACTAAAACTGGAAAGAAGCTTGCAGAACACAGGCATGAATTCATGGAGAAATACTTATCTGAATTTTATGATGAATGGGAAGGAAAATTATAAATTTAAAAAAAGAAAAAATAAATTTATTTCTGGTGTTAGGCAACTAATTTCTAGCGCCACAACCACAAGAACCTTCTGATTTCATCTGGCAACCTGCTTGTCCGCATGCAGATGAGCTTGAACAAGTTCCATCGCAAGAGCCGCATCCAGTTAAAGTCTCTACAGTTTTGGATTCTATAACTGAATCAGAGGAAGCTCTAACTAAAAAGATCCCTGCTCCAATTATCGAGACAAGCAATAAAGTAACCAGTCCGATTAACAATAATTGTTTCATTTAAACCTCCTGAATGATTTAATTTTATAATAATTCCACAGAAATTTAGATTATATTCAGTTTGGTGAAACTAGTTTCATTGCTTTAAAACCACAATATTGTTCATTCCTCTTCTTTTTCTTTCAACAAGTTGTTTTGCTTCTAACTTATCAATAAGACGGGTTATTCCAACTTTTCCAATTCCCAATCTTTCCATTAAATCTTTTTGAAATATTGCTCCATTTTCCGCCTGCAAAATTTTAACAACCTCTTGCTCTGTTTTGTCAAGTCCTTTTAGATTAATAGATTTCTTCTTCTCTTTTACAGTTCGAGTTTTAATAATAACATTCTCCTTAGCAAATATCAAAAATAATCCAATTACAAAGATAATTCCTGCAATAGCAATGCTCAAATAAGTTTGAGATGAAATCGTGTCATACATGGTGCATGTCGAACCATGAGAACAGCTTTGGGTCACAATTTTCTTCATTCCAACATTGAATAAAGTCACAATTAACCCAAGTATAACAGAAATTCCCACAATTAAGAATCCAACATGTTTATTTTTCATAAAAAAGGATAACTTATTGACTATTAAAATCTATTCTCGAAAAAGATAGTTACAATTTTTTGCAAGATAGTTATAATAGAATATTTTATAAACTATAGAAATTATAGCCACTATAGACTAAAATGGACACAACAACAATTCAATTAAGCAAGGAAACAAAAGAAAAAATCTCTTCCTTTGGAACTAAAGGAGAAAGTTATGATGATATTATCAAAAGAATTTATTCTTTGGCAGTCAAAGAGCAGTTGAAAGATTTTTTATTCTCTTCAGAAAAAACTATCTCTATTGAAGAAGCTAGAAAAGAGTTGAATAAAAAATGGCCAAAGTCGAAATAGTTCTTTCTCTTTTCGAAGAAATACAAAAAAAATTTAAGGGAGAGTCTCACGAAGTTTTAGATTTAATTCAAACATTAGAGTCTAATCCAAAAAAAGGCAAAATTCTCGGAAATGTTGGAGGAATTGTAATAAAAGAGCTAAAGTACAAATCTTTTCGATTTTATTTTGTAACAGACGGGCATAAATTAAAGCTTTTTGATGAACAAAGTTTAGCTGAGCTGTTAATAAAATTTGTAAGAATGTCTGACAAAAAACATCAACAGCAAACAATCGAGGAAATCAAGAAAATACTTCTGAACATGGGACTAAAAGGATTTTAAGAACATAACGCTTTTAAAACACTTTTTCTTGAAGTTTATATGACAACGCTAAAAAGATTTGTTCACGAATTAAAACATCACTGGCCATTTACACTAAGCGCGACAGTGTTCGCAATTATCTTAACCTCAATCTTATTTTTTGGATTTAATTTAGTTGTTGATGAGAATAAATTTGAATTCTTTCATTATTTTCATATTTTAGCTTCTGCAATTGTTTCCACAGGAATATTTTACAAATACAAGAAGAATGTTCCTATTGCAATTTTAGTCGGAATCTTTTCTTCGATATTGATCGGAACAATCAGTGATATTATACTTCCTTTTTTAGGAGGAAAAATATTTTTATGGGATATTGAATTTCATCTTCCTATTTTAGAAACACCAATTTTAGTTTTAGGAGCTTCCATGCTCGGTTCAATTATCGGAATTTGGACCAAGGCAACACGTTTTCCTCATTTCATTCATGTTTTCCTCTCTGTTTTTGCTAGTTTATTTTATATTTTAGCATTTATTCCAGAAACAACCTTTGTTTTAATGGCAATTTCATTGGCAATTGTGTTCGTAGCTGTTTTAGTACCTTGTTGTATTGGAGACATGTTAATTCCTGTAATTTTATTAAAAAGAGACTTAGAGCCTTGCTCCTGCACTGAACCTTATGAGCATCATGAAGATTGTGAATGCGAGCACGAATATCACAAGCACCATCACTGAACAGCGAATAACAATATTTATAAAAATCATTCAGTTTTTACAAGATTATGGAATCTGAACAATCAAATAATTATGACTTCTTAATCATTGGAGCAGGAGGAACTGGTTTAGCTGCAGGAATGTATGCAGGGCGTTTGGGGTTAAAAACTCTTATTCTTGGAGCAACTCATGGTTCAGAACTTCCTATTGGGGGAACAATTACTACCACGGACATTGTTGAAAACTATCCTGGATTTCCAAAAATAACCGGATTTGAGCTAGCAAAAAACCTGGAAAAGCACGCAAGAGATTATTCTGACTTTGTTTCAATAAAAAATGAAAAAGTTATTGAAGTTGCAAAGTCTGGAAAAGGATTTGTTGTTAAAACTGAAAAATCAGAATACAAAACATTGACATTATTATTTGCAACAGGAACTAAGTGGAGAAAACTAACTGTTCCAGGTGCTAAAGAGTTTGAAACTAAAGGAGTTTATTATTGTGCACTTTGCGATGGCCCGCTATTCAAAAATAAAGAAGTTGCAGTTGTTGGAGGAGGAAACAGCGCTGCTAAAGACGCTTTAATTTTAGCAAGACATGCAAAAAAAGTTTATCTCATTGCAAGAAAAGACAATTTAACCGCAGAACCAGCAAATATTGAAAAAATAAATCAATCAGGAAATATTGAATTAATCACAGAAAGAACCGTTGAGGAAATTAAAGGAAACAAATTTGTTGAAAGCATTGTTTTAGATAAGCCTCACAAAGGAAGAAAAGAACTTAATGTTGAAGGTGTTTTCGTTGCAATCGGACATGTCGCACTTTCAGAACTGGCTGAATCTTTAGGTGTAGAGCTTGCAAGAGACAAAGAAATTCCAGTTAATCCAGAAACAAAGCAAACAAACATTCCGGGAGTTTATGCGGCAGGAGATGTTGTTGAAAGCAAATTCAAACAATTAATCACAGGTGTTGCAGAAGGATGCATTGCAGCTTATTCTGCTTACGAACACATCACCAAAAACAAGTTTGTGAGATAAAAATGAAAGAATTTAAATCAAAAACAAGTGTTTTTGAGTATATCTCTAATAAATTTAAAGAGCAAGACACTCAAGGAATCTGCGTTGTCGGCTCAACCGCCAAAGGGAAAATAAAAAATTTCTCAGATATAGATGTTGTAGTCTTTAATAAAACAGACAAAAAGCCGTTTTATGAATTATGTTTAGTTAATAAAAAAGTAGTTTTAATCACCGTTTATTATTACCAAGCAGGAAAAATTGAAAAGATTCCTCGCAATGGAAAGATTATATACGGAAATTACTTTCAGCAGATTGAGCATAAGAATGGCAGAAAATATACATTAAAACAAAGAGCGATAAGAGACAATCAGATGTTTTTAGATGGTTTTTTCAAGTTTTTAAGAAGTAAAAATAAAAAATACCTTGACTGGTTAGATAAATATTTAAGAATATGATTCCAAAATTATTTTTAGACTATTCTTATCCTTACAATAGACTTTTCAATAAAATTTTGGGAAAAAGTTTTAGCGACGAAGATTTAATAGAATTAAAAGAAAAATATGCCAAGTTTGAGAAACTTTATTATAAATACGCTGAAAAAATATTAGAATTGATTGAAAAATATAACGAACCTTGGCAGAAAAAAGTTATCAGAATTTATCCTGCAGGAGAAATGCTTCCTTTTAGCGTTTCAAGTCCATTAACATTGAAATATGACGAAAATGAAAGATATTTATTGGTTGTTTTGATTCATGAGCTTATTCATAATAATTTCTTTGAAAAAAAATTTCCAAATAGAAAAGAGCTTCATCAGTACATCGCAAAAATCATGGAAAAAGTTTGTTCTGAACTTGATTTAGATTTGGAAGAAGAACGAAAGAAATTAGAAGAAATAACAACCAAATAATTCTTTAAATCTTTGAACAAAAAGCCTTATAACTTGTTTTAAGATTAGTATTTTATGGCATTGAACTTTGAAAAAGAACTTTTAGTCAAGGAATTAAAAAAGAAAAAACCAAAGAAAGTTTTAGTTCAACTTCCGGAGGGAGTAAAGCAAAACGCGCTTGAACTTGTTGATATTTTCAAAGATTTGAATATAGAAGTGATATTCTCAGGCGAAACAGCTTGGGGAGGATGCGCAATTGCTGTTGGCGAGGCAAAAGATGTTCAAGCAGATTTAATTGTTCACTTCGGGCATGCTAAATTCATTGATGTTGACTTTCCTGTAATTTACATTCCCATAAGAGACGAGATGGACTTGATTCCAATTCTAAAAAAATCCCTGAAAACACTAGAGAAATTCAAAAAAATCGGATTTTCTTATTCAATTCAGCATATGCATGATTTGCCAAAGATTCTGGATTTCTACAAACAAAACAAAAAGCAAGTTGTTTTGTCCAAAAAATTAGGAAGAGTTGCTTATGAAGGGCACATCACTGGCTGCCAATATCAAGGATTGAAAGCAATTCAAGATGAAGTTGAGTGTTTTGTTATATTAGGCAATCAATTTCATTCAATGGGCGCTGTTTTAGCTGTAGACAAGCCTGTTTTTTTGATTGATGTTTACAATGATGAAGTGAGAAGCATGCAAGGGTTAAAAGAAAAAATTCTGAAGCAAAGAGCGATTTCCATTCAAAAACTGAAAGATGCTCAAAACATTGGAATTATCACTGAAACAAAACTCGGACAGAAATTCAACTCTCCAAAAATTCTTTTAGACAAAATAAAAAGTCAAGGAAAAAATGTAATTGTCATCACTATGAATGAATTCGGCCCGGACAAGCTCATGAACTTTTACAGCATAGATGCATTCATTGAACTTGCTTGCCCAAGAATCGCGATTGATGATTTCGCAAAATATCCCAAGCCTCTTTTGACTTTAAACGAAGCTCTCGTTGCATTTGGGATAAAAACTTGGGATGAACTGTTAGAAAAAGGTTTTTTGTAGATACAACAGGTTGTATTTAGTCTATTATAAGTATGATTATAAACTAGAGAATTCTAAAACATAGAATGGCTAAAAAAAATTCACTTGAAAAGATTACTTCTGCACACAAAATGCCCTTAAAAGATTTTATTTATAACTTTTATTCTGAAGGTTTTTGCTTTTCTGAGGATTTAGCTAAACAAGGTTTTCAAGAGTCAGAGATTTCTCAAGCAATAAACTCTGGAGAAGTTGTAAGAGCTTCTTGGCCTAAGGAAAAACCTCAAACAGAAGTGTACTGGTTAAACAATAACAAAAAAATACAAGGAAGATATGATAAATTGGAATTCGAATTAACCCTCTTATTCTTAGAACAAGATCCATACGAAACTAAACCTCTTGGAGAGGATGTTGAAAGTTTAAGCCAGAAGTTAGGAGATTCAAGATTAGCCTTGTTTGGGCTCGTTTATGGCAGAGAAAAAGATATCTTAAAAGAAATTTCTGAAGAAAATAGAATAATAACTAATAATCGTAGTTTAGCAAGCAATGATTTATTAATTCCAGGAAAAGGTCCAGTTTATATTCTTCGAGGAAGCTCTGTTGAAGCCACCTTGGATTATTTTACTCCGTGTAAAAAAGAAGAATTTCTTGAAACTGTTCGAAGAATAGAAGAAACGCCTTGGTCAAGTAGTAATTGAATACTTAGGAACAATTTTTGTAATACTCTTAATTCCAGTGTAGATATTTTTATAAAGAAAAGCTTAGAAACTAATTTAACTTAAAAGAGAAAATGGAAAAATACAAAATTTCAGAAGAAACATTGAATTTAGATAAAAATAATGAAAACTTTGCAAGCAGAGGGCAGCGAACATTGCCTTTTCAATTCAAAAGTGTTGAAGACTATTTGAACTTTCACGAATTTGCATTAAGTTCAGAATTACTATCTCAAGGATTCAAAGCATCCGACATCGAAGAAACAGTTAATTCTGGAAACGTTCTATACTTTGATTACCCAAGAGATAATCCCAAAATAGTATTATACTACCAAAATAATTTAGAC
>JAKLIN010000025.1 GCA_022709585.1 Nanobdellota archaeon
AAAAGATCGTTTGCATTCTTAACTTACTTATTCCTAGCCCTTCTTGTAGTGATTATGGTCTTTTGGGCAATTGCTTTTAGGTAACTATTCGGAGTTTGAAAATCTGTTTTAAGTTCTTGAAAGCCCAATCTTTATTCAGTAAGAAAGTAAAAACATAAAGTTTATAAAATTCTTAATCTTACAATCTTACATGGTAGCAATAACTAAAATGAGCTCAAAGGGGCAAATTGTGATTCCTTTGGAAATAAGAGAAAAAATGAATCTTACAGAAGGAAATTTGCTTCTTGTTTCGAATAGCGAGGATTCAATTCTTATGAAAAGACTCGAAGTGCCGAAGATAAAATCCTGGAAAGAAGCGACAAAACCATTTAGAGATGCGGCAAAAAAGGCTAATTTTTCAAATGAGGATTTAAAAAAACTGATTGAAGAGTCGAAAGCGAGGTAACTAGCTTAAATGAGAGTGGTTTTGGATACAAATGTTTGGTTATCTGGAATATTTTGGGAAGGCGAAGCGAGCAAGATTTTAGAAAAAGCGGAAAAGAAAGGCTTGCAAGTGATAATATCTGAAGAGATTTTGTCTGAGATTATAATGGTCTTAAACAGAGAATCCAAATTTCAGAAATACATTCTAGACTTAAGATTAAGCATAGAAGAACTATTGAGAACGGTTTTATCCATTTCAGCTTTAATTGAAACAAAAACCAAACTGAACGTGATAAAATCCGACCCAAAGGATAATATAATTTTAGAAGCGGCGATAGATGGAAAAGCAACATGCATTGTTTCTTATGATAATCATCTTTTGAATATGATTGAGTTTAGAAACATCAAAATAGTCTCTCCAAAAGAATTCTTGAAATTGCTATAAACTAATTTTACAAATCAATTATTCCGTCTTTTGTAAGTGCTGCAAATCTTATTCCTACGGGGAAGTTAATTAATGCAGAAATCAAAGCCATATGCTGTTTTCCATCGCCTGCAGCAATACTTAATGCAACTTCGGTGCCATCAATTTTTCCATCAAGTTTTGCAAGAATTTCGTCTCTTAGCTCTTTAATTCTCTTTGAAAGATCCACTTGAATAAACTGAAATGGCTTTTCAGCACTGAATTGTTTTGCAGAAGCATCCCCAATAATTAAAATGTTATCCCAATTTTCATACTTGATTAAGCCAGCTACTTGCCCCCAGCTTTCCTTTTCCCCAGAGATTAATGCCACTAATTCCATGAGTTCAATTAATGCGCTTGCTTTATAAGAATTATTGTATTATTTTAGGAGCTAACTAAGTTAAGTATTAATTTTAAGGTTAAAAGGTTAGATTTATAAATCCAAATTATGTCAACTTTTTACCGTTTAACTACATCACTAAAACCGAAACGAAAGTTTTCTCGGGGCAAGTGCGTAATGTAGGAGGTACAAATGGCAACACTTGAAGAAGAAATAAAAAATGCATTAGTAGAACTTAAGAAAGATAATACTAGAAAGTTCAATCAAACAGTTGAATTAATTGTAAATTTACAAAAGTTCGATGTGAGAAAAGAATCTTTGAATATTTTCGTTTCTGTCCCACATAAGATTAAAGATAAAAAAATCTGCGCATTCTTAACAACCAAAAACAAAAGCATTGATACAATCACTGAAGAAGAATTCAAAAGATATTCTGATAAAAAAGAATTAAAGAAACTTGAAAAGAGATACGACTTCTTTATTTCTCAGGCAATTCTTATGCCAAAAGTTGCTACAACTTTCGGTAGAGCTCTTGGTCCATCAGGAAAAATGCCTTCACCACAATTAGGTATCTTGCCAAGCGCAGACGATAAGCTTATTGCAGAACTAAAAGAAAAAATCAACAACAGCATCAGAATCAGATCAAAGGAAGCTTCAATTAAGCTCGCTGTTGGAAAGCAGAATATGAATGAAAAAGATCTTTTAGAAAATATTATGACAATTTATCACGCTCTTTTGAAAAACTTTGCAAAAGGAAAAGAGAATATCAAAAATATTGAAATAAAATTAACAATGTCCAAACCGGTGAAGATATCACTAAAGTAAGGAGATAAAAATGACACACGAAAAAAAACACTCTGCTGTTGAAAATATCCCTCAAAAGAAAATATTAGCTGTAAAAGAACTTTCTGGACTTGCAAAAACTAAGAAAACACTTTTACTTGCTTCAATTAAAGGAATTCCTGCTGCACAGTTTCAAGAGATTTCCAAGAAATTCAGAGGAAAAGCAATTATAAGAGTTCCAAAAAAGAATATTACACTTAGAGTAATTGACCAAATCAAAGATGAAAAGTTAAATGGAATAAAACCAGGCATTGGAGACAATGTTGCAGTTATTTTCTCAGATTTGGATTCATTTGATCTTGCTGCAGATTTGCTCCATAATAAAACACCAACTAAAGCTAAACCAGGGCAACATGCTCCTATAGACATTGAAATCCCTGCTGGACCAACAGGACTTTTACCTGGACCAGATATCACTGAACTTGGAAATTTAGGAATACAAATTCAAATTGATAAAGGTAAGATTACAATCAAAGAATCTAAAGTAGTTGCAAAGAAAGGAGAAAAAATTTCAAAGGGCGCAGCTGAAATTATGAACAAGCTTGAAATCAAACCATTCAGCGTTGGTTTCACACCTATCTCTGCATTCGACTTCCATGAAAAGAAATTCTATTCAGAAATAAGCATTGACAAAGACGCAACACTTCATGAATTAAAACACCAATTCCAAAAGTCACTTGCATTCGCTGTTGAAAGAGGATATGCTTCTCAAGATACAATCAGATTCTTGCTTGGAAAAGCATTTGCGCACAATTCTGCAATGGAAAGATTAATTAAGACAGATTCAGCATCTGCTTCCGAAAACACTCAACAAACTAAATCAGAGAACAAGGAGGAATAATGGAATACATATATTCAGCACTTTTGCTGCACAAACTCGGAAAAGAAGTTAGCGAAGAGAATGTGAAAAGTGTTGTCAAAGCTACTGGCGCAACAGTTGATGAATCAAAAGTCAAATCACTTGTTGTTAGCTTAAAAGGCGTTGACATCGACAAAGAGCTTGAAAGTGCTAGTTTGATGGCTGCTGCACCTGCTGCTGGAGCTGCTCCTGCTAAGGAAACAAAAGCAGAAGCTCACCAAGAAGAAGAAAAGCATGAGAGCGCAGCTGAAGGTCTATCTTCACTATTTGGATAAAATTATTAACTTTTTAGGAGATAGACCAATTGTCTAGTCTGGACTTCAAGATTGTCTTGACGCTGACTTAAAAATGGCAGATATAAATACAATTAAAACAGCTTCAATTTTCTCGTTAGTGGCGATTATGTTCACGCCAATAGATTCTCAATACTGGCTGTTTTTCTTGGTATGCACCTTTGTTGCGGGATTTGTTTGGTTCGTTAAGAGTTAAATTCTATTTTTCCCTCGAAAATTTTTAGATATCTTTTCACAATAAATAACCTTTTATAACCCACTAATTTTCATCTTCAGAAGATTAATATTAACTGGAGGTGTTCGCTTCCGTAGCTCAGTTGGTTTAGAGCATCGCATTCGTAATGCGAGGGTCCTGGGTTCGAATCCCAGCGGAAGCTTATCCAAACTATGTGGAGCTTATATCAAGAAAATCAAAAACTTAATCCTTTAAAATTCTCAAATGGAAAAACACAAGAAAGTGTTGTAAAAGAAGTTTTAGATGCTATCGAAGAGGGAAACAAAGTAATTTTTATTCAAGGAAAATGCGGAACAGGCAAGAGTGTTCTCGCACTTCACATTGCTAAAGAATTGGGAAAAGCTTCTATTGTTGTTCCTGGAAAAAGTTTGCAAGCTCAGTATAAAAGAGATTATGAAAACAATAAGTATATCCTTAAGAAAAATAATCAAAAATTAAAGATAAGCATAATAACAGGAAGAAATAATCACGAATGCTTATTTTTGAAAAAAACAGAAGATTTTATTCCAAGAAGAAGCTTTGAAATCAATTCCAAGCTTAACGATATATTCTCCGTTGAGCCCGCTTTAAAAAAATCAGATGAAGATAAATCTGCAGACAACAATGAAATTCCTTGCAAAATCGAAATAAAAGAAAGAAACTTCAAGAAAATAAAAGAGTATCTTAAAAAAAATAATAATGTCAATGCCTCAAGCATTTATCATATTCGAGAGGTGAAAAGACTTCCTCTTGCGACAGTTTGCCCTTACTGGTCTCCGGTTCTCCCGGATAAGTATGAGCCCAAACATTTAGATTACACTGACAAAAAGAGTTACACGGGATTGAATGGGAAAAAATTCACGATTTATCAAAGAAAACCTGGTTGCAAATTTTATGAACAGTTTAATTCTTATGTCGACGCAGATGTTATTGTTTTTAATGCGTTGAAATACAAATTGGAATCCGCAATGAATAGAAAACCTGCGACAGAAGTGGAAATTATTGATGAATGCGATGAATTCTTAGACAGTTTCACAAATCAAAGAGATATTAACATTGACAGGCTTCAAAATTCTCTGATTCAGCTTTCCGGAACCAGCGAAGAGATGCAAGAGCCGATTGAAGAAATGCAGGATATAATAAATCAACTCAAAAAGAATAGGGGCGTTAACGAGGCGGTTTATTCCAGAAAAGTTATTCCTTTGAAAAACACAGGAATATATGATTTGTTCAAGATATTAAACGAATCTGATGCCGTTGCTCACAACCTCGACGAGGAAAGCTATGTTTTTGACGTTGCTGAATCTGCGCACATGTTTGAAGATTTCTTAAATGAAACTTATGTTTTATTTTTCAAAAAAGACAAGGGGCTTATCGCAAGCGTTGTTACGACTAATCTCGCAAAAAAGTTCAAAGAGATGGTTGCAAAAAATAAAAGAGTTATTTTAATGTCAGGAACGCTTCATTCTGAAGAAGTTTTGGAAAACATTTTTGGAATTGAAAACTTTAAAGTTATCGAAGCTGAAACCGAACAGCCTGGAAAAATTGAAATTGTAAAAACAGGATTGGAATTTGATTGCAAACACACAAATTTCTCAAGCGGAAAATATTCAAGAAAAGACTATCTTAAAGCACTTGAACAATGCGTTAAGATTGCAAAGAAGCCTGTTTTGATTCATGTTGGCGCTTTTTCAGATTTGCCTTCAGAGCAAGAAAAAGATGAATACAATCTTTCTGGAATTATTTCTAGAGAAAAATTAAAGGAAATGCAAAAACAAGACAAAGAAGGGAAAGACATTGAAAAATTCAAAAGCGGAGAAACAAAAGTATTATTCACGACTAAATGCTCTCGAGGAGTGGACTTTCCAGGCTCGCAATGTGAAAGCATTATTTTCACAAAGTATCCAAATCCAAATCCCGAAGAAGCATTTTGGAAAATCTTAAAGGAAACAAAACCAAATTTGTATTGGAGCTTTTACAGAGACAAAGCAAAAAGAGAAATCCTGCAAAAGATTTACAGAGGATTGAGATTCAAAGAGGATCATGTTTTCTTGCTAAGCCCAGACACGCGAGTTCTCGAGGAATTCCAAAATACTTCTTACAGTAAATAATGCTTTCCAACAAAACAATCTTTAAAAGAGAGCTTAGCCTAAAAAATGTATGAAAAAGAGCGTGTTAGAAGAAAGTATAGCTGAAGAGAGCCAGGTAGATTCGCAAAAAAATTATTTTAAAAAAGAATATTTCAAACAAATAATTCCCAATTCAGTTATTCTTGTTCCGGATGAAATCAGCCTTTTGAAAATTCAAAGCTATTTAATGAGAAATAAACAAGCATTGCTTACTCCCAAGCAAGATTTTTTTTCGGTAATAAAAAGTTATAAGCCTGAAGAGATAACTCCTGAAGTTTTAAAAAAAGTTGATAAATTATATGATAAATTAAGGCGCGTAACTATCGAAGCAAAAGACTCTTTTTTGGGATATCCTGAAGAATTTATTTTGTCATTAAAATATTCTCATCCATTTGTAAAAGATGCTCACTTAAGATTAAGTGCTCCTTTCGATTTCCCCGATCAAACGTATAAAACAAATACAATTATTCCTGCGTATGTAGAAGAAATTTATGAGTATTCTCCTCAAATTATTCTGGCAAGAGCCCCTTTTAACCACAAAATTACTCTTACGACTTTTAATGAGCCTTTAACTTTAGAGTTTTTAACTACCTTTTAGAGACAACACAACCAAACATTTATAAAGTTTTGAGGTTTGCATTTTTCATGGAAAAAGAAAATTTAGTTAAGAAAGTTTTAGATTGCCTTTACAAAGGATTTGAAAATTTACAAAACTCAACAATAGAATATATTTCTAATTCTGGTTATTTTTTAGTCCATGGAAAAATTCTTCCAGATGGTAACGCTTATAAAAATTTTATTTATAATAATCTTTTTAGAATAGACACAGATCCAACAGAAAATAATTCTTACAGGAGAGAATAAAATGAGTTACGATTCAAGAAAATTAGAACTTCTTGCTAACCGTTTTATTAAGGGAGACATTAAAAGAGAAAGCTTGGAAAAGATGATATCGAAAACAGCTTGCGAGGGAACAGATTATATTATAAGCCCTCCAAAATCTCCAAAAATTAACAATAAGAATTATCGAATTGAAAATCAAGGAGATAGATTAGTCAGACTTAATAAACATGGAAAAATTGTTGCAGTTTTAGAATATTATTTTGATTCTTCTGGAGTTTTATATCTTCCTTGGGGGGAGTCTTATGAAAAAGGAAATGGACATATGGGTGCTTTGTTTTCTGAAGCTAAAAATTTAGCTAAAGGCAGAGGGGTTAAAGAGATTATGTTTGAAGTTGATGAAACAAACGAAATAATGCAAGAAATTGCATATCACTGGAAATTTGAGAGGGGGGATAGGGTTCACAACTCAAATAATACTGAAAGTTATTTTTATTATCTTCATCTAAAATAAAAAACGCCGACACCAGGAATCGAACCTGGATGCCCGAACGGGCCCTGGGCTCAAACCAGGTGGAATACCATTCTCCGCATGTCGGCTTATAATATCTAGCAAAAAAGAATATTAAAAATCTTTGTATACCCTTTCATCAAATTGCTTTTTTTATTCCACTGTCACAGACTTTGCAA
>JAKLIN010000026.1 GCA_022709585.1 Nanobdellota archaeon
TCTTTCCTGAGCTTCTTTAGAACTATCTGCTAAATAGCTCGATTTTTCATAAATGACTATGGACTTATTTGTAAGCCATATCTTTCTACCCTTAAACTCTAATTTCTGACCCCTATTTATCCCGCCAATAAGCAATGGTTCAAACTTAATGTCTTTCTTCAAAAAGAGCTTTTCTCTATTCTTCCAATTTCTTAATTCAGGAAGTTTTATTTTAAATTGAAAAGCATGACCTCTAACTCTATCCTGCTTAAACAAGTTCAAATTAGACCCTAGTTGTCTGCTAGTTACCCTAGTTGTTTTTTGAACTTCTTTTTCATCAAATTCCTTCAAAATTTCCCAGACACCATAACCTACTTTTTCAATTAATCCAGCTTGTTTTAGCATCGATAAATGATATTGAACCGCTGTTTTCTTTAGTCCATACTTCTCACATATCTTAGATGGTCTGAGACCTGCTTTAAGGCAGTTAAATATAAACAAGTTCAAATTTGAACTTCCTAGTTGATTTTGAACTTCTTTAGAAACCATATCTAACCTCCTCAAACTTTATCTTGCCGAGTTTCTTTTGCCTGCCCTTGCTATCTTCAAAGTAAAAAATGCCTTGAACCAGCCAAAGAGTGCCCTCAAAAAGAGGAATACAGAAATCACAGAGAAGCATCGGCTATCCTCCTTCTTGCCCCTTTTGGCTTATCTTTATAAATAGTTTCCTCGTTCATTTTTCATGACACGAGAAATAACTAATAACGAGAATGGGAAGGTGTCCAATTTAGGCATCCGTCAACCAATAGTAACAATTTGCGGACATGTTGACCATGGGAAAACAAGCTTGCTTGATGCGCTTAGAGGCAGCTCGATTCAAGAAACAGAAGCAGGAGGAATAACCCAGAAGATTTCATTTAGTCTTTATCCTCTTAACAGGCTAAAAACAGCTTGCCCTTTAATTGATAAGATGGGAATTAAATTGGATATCCCTGGATTCTTGTTTATTGACACCCCTGGACACGCTGCATTCACAAATTTAAGAAAAAGAGGAGGAAGCTTAGCAGATTTAGCTGTTCTTGTAATGGACATCAATGAAGGAATAAAACCTCAAACAGCAGAAGTTCTTCAGATTTTGAAAATGAACAAAACACCATTCATAATTGCATTAAATAAAATAGATAACATTTCTGGCTGGAGAAATCTTTCATCAGACTTAAGAAAAAATATTGAATCTCAGTCTCCTGCAACAAAGCAAAACTTTGCAGAGAAATATCTCACAATCATTGGAGCATTACAAGCGCACGGATTTGATTCTGATTTATACTACAACATCACTGATTTCACAAAAAAAGTTGCGTTGGTTCCCTGCTCTGCTCGTACAAAAGAAGGTGTTCCTGAATTAGCTTTAATGCTTTGTGGATTAAGCCAAAGATACTTGCAAGAAAGGCTTAAACTCGCTGAAGATGCTAAAGGAGTCATACTTGAAATTAAAAAAGAACAAAATGCAAGTTATATGGAAGCTATTCTTTATGATGGGGAATTATCAAGAAAACACGAAATCGCGCTTTCCAGTTTTGATGGAGAACCAATCGTTTCAAAAATAAGAATATTAGAAGAAATTCTTCCTTTAAGCACAAAATTTCATCCGATTGAAAGTGTTAAAGCTTCAACAGGAATAAGAATTCAATTAGCAGACAAAGCAGATGTTCTTCCAGGAATGCCATTTGTAATTTACAAAAATAATCGAGAAGAAATCGCAAAGATGTTCAAAAAGCAAATTGCAGATATTATTCAAACAGATAAACAAGGGATTATTGCAAGAGCTGATTCTCTTGGAAGTTTAGAAGCATTGCTTAGTTTGTTAAGACAGCAAAATATTCCTGTAATTCGTGCAGGAATTGGAAGCATCAACAAAACAGATATAATTAACGCAAAAGCAAATTTAGGAACAAATGAAGTTGATGCGATTGTAGTTGGATTTAATGTTCAAGTTGATGAAGAGGCGGATTTACTTGCAAAAAATTATTCTGGAATAAAAATACTCAAAGATAATGTTGTTTACAAGCTCATCGAAGATTTAGCTAAGTTCCGTGAAGAAAAAGCCAAGGAAATCGCTAAAAGAAAATTAATGGAGATGACTTCAATTGTTAAAGTTAGAATCTTGCATCAATACGTTTTCAGAAACACAAACCCCGCAATCTTTGGAGTAAGAATTGAAGCGGGAAGGCTAAATCATCGCTTAAACTTTATAGACAAAACCGAAGAAAAAGCTGGAAAAATAAAGAATATTCAGTCTGAAAACAAATCTGTAGATGAAGCAACAGAAGGGATGGAAGTTGCTATTTCTATGCCCGGAATGAACTTTGAAAGGAAATTGAAAGACAAAGAATTCCTTTACTCAGATATCTCTGAAAGCCAGTTTAGAAAGTTAAAGAAAAACAAAGAATTGCTTTCTCCAAAAGAAATGACTTTGCTTCAAGAAATTGCAGAAATCAAAAGAAGAGCCCAGCCAGATTGGGGGATGTAAACTTCTTGGCAGATACTCGATTGATTTATAAAATTCATTTTCTTGTTTAGAATATGGATGTTATTAAAATAATTTTATTTGCGATTGCAAGTATTGCTTTGCTTGAAGGTGTTTTTGCGATGTTTTTTCCAAAGACAATTATGAAAGTTTTCAAAGCAATAAAGAAAGAAGAAACTGTGAAAAAAGCAGGAAAATATGAATTTATTGCAGGGATAGTTTTATTAATAGTCTGCTTTAATTTGTAAAATGGAATTTCCAAAGATTTTCGATGATGAATTCTACATCAAATGCATTAATCTTGCAACATCTTCTAAAGGAAATGAAAGATATGGATCTATCTTAGTTTTAGATAGCAAAATTATCGGAGAGGGGTATAACCGAGCAATTGTTCATCCTGCGTTAGAAAAATTAGAAAGAAGAATTAGACAAGGAATGGCTAATCATGCAGAAATTGAAGCATTAAATGACGCGCTATTCAAAGGAAACAAAACAGAAAATTCAGATGTGTATGTCGCAGGGTATTTTCCAAATTCTAAGAGATTATTCTTTAAAACAGAGTATACTTGTGTTAAATGCCTTCCTCACTTAAGAAATTATGAAATTTCAAACATTTATGTTCCAACTCCTGGAGGATGGATAAAAAAAGATCTTAACGAAGCTTATGAAGAAGCTAAGAAATTTGTTAATGGAACACATCAAAAAAGACTGGAAGCAATGAGGGGAGAATTCTATATTTCTCAATTGAATTTATAAATAAATACACAAAAATGAAACCAACAGATTTAAAAATGAATTCTACAATAAACCTAGTATGGTTTTCAAAATTAATATAGCTGAAAAAACAGGAAAAACCTTTAAGTTGGAAGCTGAAGCTGAAGTACTTTTAGGCAAATCTCTGAAGGAAACAATTCCTGGAAATGAGATTTCACCAGACTTAGCAGGCTATGAATTTGAAATAACCGGTGCTAGCGATAAAACCGGTTTCACTTCTCATGAAGATGTTGAAGGAGTTGGATTAAAGAGATTGCTTTTAGGTTATGGAAAAGGAATGAAACAAAAGCCAAGAAGAGAAGGAAAAAAGAAAATTTCTAATAAAAAACCAGAAGGATTAAGACTTAGAAAAACAGTAAGAGGAAAAGTAATTTCTGCAGATATTGTACAAGTTAATCTTAAAATCAAAAAAGAAGGCGCAAAGAAATTAAGTGAAATTTTCCCAGAGCAAAATCAGCCAAAACAAGCTCCAAAAAAAGAAGCTGCAAAGTAAGATAAATAATCCTGATGTAGTTTAATTCTTTGTTATTTTCAAATAGAAAAGGCTTTAAAAAACAAAATAACTGAGTATTATCATGACTAAACAAGAAACAATGCAATCCGATCAAACTGAGAAAAATTCAATAGAACTTCCTGAAATGAATGTGGGTGTTGTTGGACACATTGACCACGGAAAAACAACTTTGCTTGGCAGATTAACTGGAAAATTCACAGACACTCATTCTGAAGAATTAAAACGAGGAATCACAATAAAATTAGGATATGCTGAAACAACAATCTACAAAGATAAGAATAATTACAATAATGAAAAAAAAGGCGAACCAGTGAGATATGTAAGTTTTGTTGATGCCCCTGGACATGAAATGCTTATGGCAACAATGCTTTCAGGCGCAGCTGTTATTGACAGTGCGATTCTTGTTGTTGCTGCAAATGAAGGAATCAAGCCTCAAACCAAAGAACATTTTATGGCACTTCAAGCTAAAGGTGTAAAAAATATAATTATTGTTCAAAATAAAATTGACTTAGTTGACAAAAAGCGTGCACTTGAGAATTACCAAGAAATAAAAGCCATGCTTAAAGGAACAATTGCTGAAAATGCTCCAGTAATTCCTGTTTCTGCACAGCAAGGAGTAAATATTGATAGAATTTTTGAAGAGTTGTGCAAACAAAAAATTCCAGAAAGAGATGCAAAATCCGAGCCTGTTTTCATTATCGCAAGAAGTTTTGATATAAATCGCCCTGGAACAAATATCAAAGACTTGCACGGAGGAGTTTTAGGAGGGATATTAAAAAAAGGAACACTTAATGTTGGCGATGAAATTGAAATCAAACCAGGACTTTTAGTGAAAAAAGCAAATCAAAAATATTATCAAACACTTACAACAAAGATATTATCTTTGCACAAAGGAAAAAATTCAATTCAACATGCAATTCCTGGCCCAAGCATTTCAATTGAAACTTCATTAGACCCATTTTTAACAAAAGCTGATTCTTTAACCGGATGCGTTGTTTCCAGAAAAGGAGTTTTGCCAGAAATTTCTTACAAGGTTAAAATAAAATACAATTTATTAAAAGAAATCTCAGGATTAGCTGAACAAGAGCAAGTTCAACAAATTAAAATCAAAGACATGCTAATGTTAAGCAATGATACTACAATTACAATTGGAACAGTGGAAAAAATTGTTAAAAATGAAATTGAACTTTCACTCAATATCCCTCTTGTTGCTCTCATTGGAAATCACGTCGGTATAGCAAGAAATGTAAAAGGGCACTGGCGTCTTATTGGCTGGGGAGAATTTATTGCTTAAAGAAATGCAAAAACTATTGTTCTAAGACACCAAAATTTTATAAGGCATCTTAATCTAAAACTCCAATGGGTGTTTATTCTAACTCTAAGCTGAAAACATTTGAACAATGTAAATTCAAATACAAATTAAGATACATCGACAAAATTATTCCAGAGATTGAAAAAAGTATTGAAGCTCATCTTGGAACATGCGTGCACTTGGCTTTAGAATGGCTTTATTCAACAATACAAGAAACCGGAAATGCGCCAGAACTAGATGATGTGATTACAACTTATTCAAAAGCCTGGGTTAAAGAATACAGCGACAGCATTATCATTACAAAAAAATGGATGAGTGCAGCTGATTATTTCAACAAAGGAATAAAGTACCTGATTGATTATTATGAATCCAATAAGCCTTTCCAAGATAACACTATTGCGCTGGAAAAAGAGATTTTGGTAGATTTATCTGACGAACATCAACTAAGAGGGTTCATTGACAGGCTTGTTTATGATAAAGAAAATGATGAATATGAAATTCACGACTATAAAACCTCAGAAACAGCGCCATCTGAAGAAACAATTGAAAAAGATACTCAACTTGCGCTTTATTCGCTTGCAATAAAAGATTTGTTTAAGCATGACAAGCAAGTGAAGATGGTTTGGCATTTTCTTTCATTCAACAAGGAAATTGAATTGAAAAAAACAAATGAACAGCTTGCCCTTCTTAAACAGTCAACACTGGATTTAATCAACGAAGTTGAATCCACTTTGGAATTCCCTCCAACAATTTCTGCGCTTTGCAATTGGTGCGAATACAAAGAAATCTGCCCTGCTTGGAAAGAAAGCAATTTAAATGGAAATCAAAGTGATAGATACAACAAAAGATACGGACAACAAAAATTATAAAATTAATATTAAATAAAGAATCCTTTCAATTACTCTTCATCTTCTTCAGTGTCTTCTGTTATTAAGTTTTCATCAACAGGCTCGCTTTCTGCTTCTTTATCATTGCTGCTTTCACCATTACCATTGCCATTTCCGTTAGAATCAATTTCACTTATCTTAGCTAAGTCCATAACTAAATCTCCTTCCTGAAGTTTTACAATTCTTACACCTTGCGCAGATCTTCCCATTACTCTGATGTTCTTTAAGTTGGTTCTAATAACCATTCCTTTTGCAGTTGTAATCATAATATTATCTGTTGGGTTTACAGAAACAGTATTCACAACATCTCCTGTTTTATCAGAAACTTTAACATTAATTACTCCTTTTCCTCCACGAGCTGTTTTTCTGTAATCTTCTACAGCTGTTCTTTTACCATATCCTTTTTTAGTTATAGTTAAAATTTCAGGCGTATTCAAAACTTCCATGCTTACAACTTCATCATCTTTGCCGAGTCTTATTCCTGTAACACCATAACTTGCACGCCCCATTTCTCTAACATCATTGCTGTTAAATCTTACAGCTTGTCCTTTTTTGCTTGCAAGCAAAACTTCTTGTCCTGCTTTAAGCATCTCTGCTCCAATTAAAATATCTGAATTATCTTCTGGAAGATTAATTGCTTTCAATCCGCTGCTTCTTGGCTTGGAAAGGCTTGCCAG
>JAKLIN010000027.1 GCA_022709585.1 Nanobdellota archaeon
CCCCGCCAATTCCTTTAAGTTTCGGTCTTGCGACTATACTTCCTAGGTAGCACACTCTTCGGCTTCCCTCAAGCACTAATACCTCTCGAAGAGGTACTAATGTTTAGTGTGCAGTGTTTACTGCCAGGACTACAGGGGTATCTAATCCCTTTCGCGACCCTGGCCTTCATCCCTCACTGTCAGAACTGTCCTTGTAAGATGCCTTCGCTATTATGAGTCCGTCCAAGATCAACGTATTTTACGACTACTTCGAACGTACTTCTTACATCTTCCAGTCTCTAGCCTAGTAGTATTCTCTGCTCGCCCTATCCTTAAGAGATAGGATTTCACAAAGAACTCACTAAGCAAGCTACGGATGTTTTAGACCCAATAATGATGGTTGCGACTTGAACAGCTAGTATTACCGCGGCGGCTGGCACTAGTCTTGCCCAGTCCTTATTCGCCTAACATTTTAAATTAAGCAAAAGCTTCTCTATGAGAAGCACTCTGACTCGCTCTGTCACGCTCTCGCGTATTGCAGAAGATTCCTAGCTGCTGCACCCCGTAGGGCTGGGAGTAGTGTCTCAGACTCCCTCTCAGGGCCCCTCCGCTAAGAGCCCTTATGGATCGTGGACTTGGTGGGCCATTACCCCGCCAACTATCTAATCCACCGCAGCCCCATCCTTCGGCACGAATTTAAGAGATAAATCATTCCAGGAAAAATCTCCTATCAGGTCTTAGCCTTAGTTTCCCAAGGTTATCCCTGACCAAAGGGCAGGTTAGCTACGTGTTACTGAGCAGTTCGCTTTCCTCTAAATTCCGAAGAATCAAAAGAAAAAACTTGCATGCCTAAGCGCAAATCAGAGAGCCGCAACCGCTAGCAGGATCAACTAGATTTATTTCTTATTTTGAAAACAAAACAAGCGTACTGTTTCGGCAATGAAAAAGTACCTTTGATCCTCCGTGATTGGCTTCTAGAATTACAAATAGATGACTGCTTCTACATACTTCATACCTTAACATGTAAGTTTGTAATTAAGGCACTCATCTTAGATTGGTATATCTAGCAAAAATGAGGTATTTAAATGTTTCGCCTTTCGTCTCGACGGAGAAGTAAAAAAGCCCTTTAAAAGCTGATTTTAAGGAATTAAACACCATATTTGGCGCCAATTTTTGCTTTTCTTCTTGCTTCATCTTCAGCTTCTCCTCTGTCACCAATCCAGAAGTTAAGCTCAGGAATATCTTTTTCAATTCCCATTTTTTCGCAATATCCTTTTGTAAGCAAATAGAAAATTAATCCTAAACTTCTTGAGCTTTTGTTGTTTCCAATTACAATTTTGTCAGCGCCTTTTGTGAAGTTGTTTGTATCGCAAATCATCAAAACTTTCTTTTTAACTCTTAATGTATCATTCAATGCATTTTTATCAACCCATGCATCGCAAACAATTGTCAATTCATTTTCAAAAAAGTCAGGAAGTGTTAAGTTTGTAAGAATTCCAGCAGGATATTTCTTTGTGAAAACTCTTACTCCTGTTAATTGTGAAAACATTTCAGCAGCTTTCCATCCAGCTTGTCTTTTACAAACAAGAATGATTTCATTTGGTTGGAATTTTGCTAAATATTCAACAGCTTCTTTTATTTTAGCGTCGATTAAGTCTGTGTTGAAAATTGCAAGCCCGTCAGCTCTTCTTCTGTGAACATATTCCCACATGTTTGGTGTGACAACTTTTGTTCCAATGTAAACTCCAGAACGAATATAATCTTCAAGAGGCACAAGCATCTCGGTTTTCTTTTCACCTTTAACTTGTTTTTTTAAATCTTCAAGTTCAGTAACATCAACGCCTTCAGCTAATTTTTTTGCTTTTTCCAAAATCTTTTTTCTTTTTTCTTCTAATGCTTTTGCTTCTTTGCTTCCTTCTGTTGATTCAGCTTCAGCTGCTTTTTCTAATTCTTTTCTTTCTAACTTGGAAACTTCTTGTGTTTCTTCGTTTTCAGAGCTGTCTTCAGCTTTCTTTTTTCTAGGCATACTGTTCCAGAGAAAAAGTATGTTTTTAAAGATTACCCTATAAAAAAATTAGAATTAAATCGCGCGGGTGCTCTAAATTTAACTTAAACTTTCTTGAATTTCAATTAATCTTTTTATTTTTGCTTCGCGCTCTTTTCCAGTAATTCCGCATTTCAAAAATTCAGCTTGAAAACCAAATGCTAAATCAGCGAGGATATTTTCCTCGGTTTCGCCGCTTCTGTGAGAAAAAGTGATTTTGATGCTGTTCTTTTTCGCGAGTTCGCAAACCTGTTTAACTTTAGACAAAGAACCTATTTGATTTGGTTTAACAATTATTGCGCTTATGCTTTTATTTTTAATTGCTTTTTCAAGGCGCTTTTGATTTGTGGTTGTTAAATCATCTCCAACAATCATTTGATTTGGAAACTTTTTTCTTAGCTCTGCAAATGATTTGAAATCATCTTCTCCAAAAGGGTCTTCCAAGTAAATAACATGATAATTTGAAAGAATATTTGAAAGATAACCCATTTGCTCTTCCTCTGTTCGTTTAAGCAAAGGATTTTCATAATGATACTTTTTTCTTTTGAAAAATCCAGAAGCAGCGACGTCAATTCCTAACGGAACTTTAATTTCAGAAAGCACATCCAAAACTTCTTTGTCATTAAGGGAAGTTATCCAGGCATTTTCATCATTTGTTTTGCTTTTGAAATTCTTGTCTTTCTTTTTCAATAAATACTCTGCGTGTTTTTTTGATTCAATTAAAACATTAAACGCTTCTTTCACTGTTTTAGTGTCTGGAATAATTAAAAATTCTTGAAAATCCGGTTTCTTGCCTTCTGTGTCAGAATGTTTTCCTCCTCCAATGCAGTTCCCAACAAGTCTTGGGAATTTATTTGCGTCAGAATTTATCAATTGCCAAATTTCTTTTTTTTGTTCTTTTGCAAGTGCTTTAAGAATTGCAGATTCCAAGGCAAAAGTGGTGTTTGCTCCGAGGTGCCCTTCAACAATGTCTTCAATTCTTCTTAAGTCATCAAATTTTTCAATTATATCCTTGGAAAAATAACTCGAGAACTCTTGCAATGTTTTAATGTCCTCAGAAAGGCTTTTTTTGTAAGGAACAGCTTCGTGTTTTCCTGTGGATTTTCCAGTTGGAGCGCTAGCAGAAAAGCTTCCAACATTTGTAACAATGGAAACAAGTATTGTTTTATCTTTTCTGGAATCAAGAATCTCTTTTGCAGAAACCTCTTTGACAATCACCATTAAAACAAAATAAAAAACATATTTATATAATTTTAGTTTGCCGTCAGATGAAGTTTTAAAAAGTTTGAAATATAATCTAAATCGTAATCTAAACAATAATGGATAAAAAAACCAAGAAAATAATTATTTCTCTTGCAATTGTTTTATTGCTTTTGCTGTTTGCTTTAGCTATTCGTTTTATTTTTGGAGGCCCAGAAGATAGTTGGATATGTTCAAATGGAAATTGGATTAAGCATGGAAATCCTTTAAGTGCAATGCCTCAAGAAATTTGCAATTAACTAAAATTATAAAATAAAATTAGTAGATTATTTAGTAAGATTCTTCGCTAGAAGTTGTGTCAGCTTCGCCAGCTGTTTCTTCTTGCTCATCTTCTGGCATTGCGAGTTCCATCATTTCCCCTTCTTTAACAATATCTTTTTCTTCAGAGTTTTCAGCTTCTTCAACTTCTTTGTCGCTGTCTTTGATTTTCTCTCTCTTAAGTTTTTCATCTCTCTTTTCAGGGAAAGGTCTATGAACAGAAATTGGCAGAATTCCAGATTCAAATTCAATTTCAGCAATGCTTAATGGGTCATATCTAACTTTTTCCAATTCTTCTTTGCTGATTTTAACAAGCAATGGCGCATTCATTGCGATTTGCAATGCTCTTGCTCCAAGAATTCTTGAAATTTCGTATCTGGTGAATTGTTCTTGTTCCATTCTAATTATAAATACTTTTTAATGCTTGAAAAAACTTTCTCTCTTACCTTAATTGAAAGTTCAATAGCTTTTTTCATTTCCTCAACACTGAAAGTCTCGCCTCCTCCTTTCTGCATTGAGAATATTCTATCGCCGTATCCTGCAATTGTAACTCTTGATCTGCAAACATCTTCTTCTTCTCTGTTAGGGTCTGCAAGCAAGTGTTTTCCAATTTTGTAAACTGTAATTGAAAGTGGAAGCTCTTTAGCCAAAGGCAAATGAGTATCGCTTAATTCTCCGGAAATCATTTTATCATTTTCTAAATCATATTTTGGAAGTCGAGCATTCATCAAAGCAGCAATTGCTCCGATTCCAGCAGCATCCATCAAATTTCCGTCGTCATTTAATGAATAAATATCAATGTAAACTTCCCAAACTTTTTCTCCTTCTTTGATGCATAAGTCTTCTGTTTTAATGAATTTACTTTCTCTAATTCCTCTGTCAATAACTCTTCCTAATTCAATAGCATTAATTTTTGGAGGCCCGCTTTCAAATCTTGAAGAGCTTAAAGGTGTTAACTCTGCTGTAACCATTAAGTTTCCATCTTTTGGATTATCTGGGTAAGGTGTAGCTGTAGCAATCTTTATACCAACAATAACTTCTGTTTTTCCGATTTTAACTCTTGCGCTTCCTTCTGCATTTTTTGAGAATCCTGTTTCAATAACAATTTCTCTTAAATCATTAAGTGCTCTTTCATCGAATCTTTTTCCTTTTTCCAAATACTCGTAGATTCTGTCTTCGTTAATTCTTATTCCTTCTGCCATTTTATTTTTCGTTTACAACCTCTTTCAATGCATTTTTTTGAATATCATAAATCTTTGCGCAAGCTTCTTTTGCAGTGTCAATTGCTTCTTCAAGTTGCTTTTGAGTTATTTTTCCATCAAGTTGAATATGTGTCATTTTTCCGTCAGAGGTGAAAGACATTGGAATATCTGTTGGGCCTTCTCCTTCTTCCCAATCTTCTTCAGCTTTGCTAACATCAACAACAATTTGCTTGTCAAGTTTTCCTATTGAAACACTGGAAACCATTCCTTTCATAGGAATTCCTGCATGTGCAAGTGCCATTGCAGCAGCATTGATTCCTGCGCATCTTGTTGAAGCATTTGCTTGGATAATATTAATGTAAACATCAACTACTGCATTTGGATATTTGTCAAGCATTAAAACAGGTTCAAGTGCCCATTCTGTGATTTTACTGATTTCAGCACTTCTTCTGTTCCCTCCAGGGCGAATTCTATCTGAAACTGAGAAGCTAAGCATATTGTATTCGCATCTCAATGTTCCTTTCTCTGGGTTTTGTTGGTGCTGAGGGTGGAATTTTCTTGGACCGTAAACTGCAGCAATTGCAATTGTGTCTCCGAATGCAAACATTGCGCTTCCGTCTGCATTAGGAATTATTCCAACTTTTGCAACTATCTTTCTTGTTTCTTTCACTTTTCTTCCGTCGGGTCTCTTAAATTCTTCACTCATTTTTCTTCTCCTTTGCAAACATTTTTTCAACTTCTTCGGTTAGTCCGTGAGCGAAAATATTGTCTGCTACAAATAAAACAGCTTTTTTAGCTTTTAATTCATCTTCAATATTACTTCCTTTGATCCAAATAATTCCATTCTGTCCAACAACGATTTCACATCCAGTTTCTTTCTTTATCAAGTTTACCATGCTTCCTTCTCTTCCAATAACTCTTGGAACTCTGTTGGAATTCACTTCTAAAATCATACCGTCGTCGATTCTCTCCAATCCTCTTGATTTGATTGTTAAATCAA
The DNA here is from genome assembly GCA_022709585.1 of Nanobdellota archaeon. GTDB lineage: Archaea > Nanobdellota > Nanobdellia > Pacearchaeales > GW2011-AR1 > JAKLIN01. The sequence goes on from JAKLIN010000027.1 coordinate 5,744, forward strand.
TTCCTTTTTTGCTTAAATTAAGTATTTTAGCAATGACCATGTCTCCGATGTCAAGAACACTTTCCAATTCTCCTCTGTTAACATATCTTGGAACTTCGCTTACAGGAAGGAAAGAATTTTCAGGTGTTCCAATATCAATAAACCATCCATTAAGAAGAACATTCTCAACTTTTCCGATTACAACATTTCCTCTTCTTGGTTGGTATGTTCCAGAAATAGGAATAACTTTTACAAGTTTATCTGTTTCTTCGAATAAGCCGTATCGAATTGCAACAATTTCGTCGCCTCTCTTTTCTGTCCATTCGCCTGGTAAGTAATCATTTCCTTCAGCGATAACTTCGCCGGGAATAACTAATCTTTTTTCGTCTGTCATTTTTTATTTAATCTTTTAATTCTTCTGTTAGTGCAGAACCGTGTGTCACGGAATTTAATTTATCGTAAAAATCCATTATCGCTCCAGAAGGAATTACCAAAGTTGCTTGAAGACTTCCGTCGTTCATCCAATCTTCGCTTTCCTTGTAAGGCGCAATTATTCCATAGGATTTTCCTGTGTACATTGCTGGAATAGTAATCCTTATTTTTTTAGTTTTTAAAGTTATTGGAATGATAGGAGCAATCTTATCCAT
>JAKLIN010000028.1 GCA_022709585.1 Nanobdellota archaeon
TCCTTTGTGAACAGTGTATCTTTGTATTTCTTTTCTTAAGTTGAGAATATCTTGTTCTAATTTCCTTAGCTCTGATTCGCTAATCCTATCTGTTTTATTTCCAACTTCTTGGACTTTTAGAGTTTGAGGGATTGTTCTTGCTTTTTCAAATAAGCCTCTTCTCATTCCTGGAGGAATCATTTCCACTGCTTTTGGAGTCACTATTTGTTTCACTGTTTGAACCGCCTTTTTTTTAGGAATAATAGGAGGTTCAGGAATTTCTTTTTGAGGCTGTTTGAGTTTCCTTAACTTTTCCTGCTGCTCTAATCTTCTTCTTAATTGAGCTTGTTGAATTGCTTTTTGGTTTAACTCTTCTAATTCTTTCTTTTCTTGTTCTCTTTTATCCATAACCTTTTGTTTTTTCATTCTTTCTCTTAATGCGATAATATCTCTTATTCTTCTTGCTTCTGCTTCGTGTTTTCCTCCGTCCAATGCAGCTCTTTCCCTTCTGCTTTTTTCAATTCCTCCTTGAATGACTTCTTTTCTTATTTTCTTTTGAGGAAGATGCATTGGCTCTTTTCCAACAGACTCCCAATAAAATTCTATTTTTTTGTTGATAGATTTCAATCCTGCTTCCACCGAAATAAATTCTTGCTCTTTTATGTTCTCTTTTAACAGGCTTATTTCAGAAGTTAAAGAAGCAACATTTGCTCCCAGTTTCTTTAAATTAACAATTTGATATTCCAAATCTTCAATAACTCTTGTTTGAGTGTTATGCCATTCTATTTCCTTTGGAGTGAGTTTCAGTTTATTATGAAGAATCGGACGGAAAGAAACAAAGTAAGGCTCAGGATTAGACAGGGAATCATTTGAGAATATCATTGCAGTCCCAATAGACTGATTTACAATTTGATTAAGTATCTCTTCTCCATAAATTGTTTTTATTCTTTTTAAGTCCCCAATGTACCTTGTTGTGAGCTGAATCTCAGTTTTAACAGGGCTAGCAAGCTCTTTTGTTAAATCTTTTAATATCTGAGAGATTAAAACCAACCCCAATCCCCACTTTTTGAAATTTCTTGCAGCTCTGTCAATTTGCACAACAGCATCGCCAGAACCTTCAAATCTTGTGAGAACTGTATGCACATTTTCATAGATTATAAGAGATTTGAATTCTTTTGATTCTTCCAGATTCGATTGGAAAATTTGTTCAAGAGAGCTGCTGATGAACAATTCCAAAGATTTCTTGTCTAAGGAGCTTGTGTCAAATATGGTTATTTCTCCGTTCTTGTGAATATGCCTTTTAATGTTCAAGACTTCATAAGGGTCTTTGATAATCTTAATCGAGCCTCTGAAAGCTTGCGCGTTCTTTTTATTCATTCCAAAATATTCATATCTTTTTAGCATATCCTGATTGTCGCATTTTTTCAAGAAACCAGTCCATTTTGAAGTTGAATCAAACACAATCACACTTTTATTTTTAAGAAGCGCTTCTTCAGCAATAACCTGCGCTGCAATTGTTTTTCCGCTTCCTGTTGAGCCCGCAATGATTGTCGAGGTGTTTAAATCGTCTATATCCAAATGATAGTCTTCTGATGTTGATTTGAGTTTTCCTATTAACAAAGAATCATCAAAAGGATTCCTATTCAATTCAGAGATTGTTTCTTTTTCTTTCTTAACAGTTTCCACTTTAAGCGATTCTTTTGCAATTCTTTCTTCTTGAGACTCTTGAATAATAACTTTTTCCAAATCTTGCAATAATTTTTCCACTTCGAATTTGTCGATGTCTTCTCCAGAATAAAGCGCCCATTCAATTCTTTTGCATAATTCAGATATTCTTGGGCGTTTTTGTGCTTCAAGTGTTTTGGAAATCTCAGAATAACCCATATTAGGCGAGATGCCAAACTTCTCACTAAATAATTTTTTAGATAGATTGCTTATTTCATTTAACAACTCGCTTACTGTTTTTTCAGACTGCTTTAACTGCGCAATTTTTGTGACATATAAATTCTGCTCAATTTCTTTTGTAACTTCCACTTTTTTCTTGAGTTTTTTTTCAAATCCTAGCAAAACTCCTACAATTGAAGCTAAAGTCACCAGAATTGCACTAATAACTAATGTTTCTGGTATGCCCTCTTTTACCATTATAATAAAATAGAAAGATAGTATAAAAATCTTATTAAGAGAGAAGAATATAAAAATTCAAAAGAGCTGAATAACCTAAATGAGAGCGTGCAAATATCAATGAAAAATTCAAAAGAGCGAGATTTAATTTTTTATTTTAGGAACAAGAAATCTAAAATCAAATTAAAGAGATTAAATGAATTGGAAAAGGGAATCGGGTTGATGTTTAAATCTCGAAAGACGCAAAATCTTCTTTTCGAATTCGAAAATCCAACGAGAATAGCAATCCACTCTTTTTTTGTCTTCTTTCCCTTCGCTGCAATTTGGTTAAATGAAAAAAATGAATTTATCGAGGGAAAAATCGTTTATCCGTTTAATTTTTATGTTGCCCCTCAAAAATCGTTTTATAAACTTATTGAAATTCCATTGGATAAATCAGAGGAGAACTTGCCTCTATCGTCGATAATGGAAAGATTTAAATACAAATAGTTATTTGATTCATCATAATCTAAATAAAAAGGAGGTTGAAATGGGAAAAGTAATTTTAAAGAAAGTTGTTGATAGAAAGCCAGGACACCTTTACTACGTTGACGGACAAGGAAACGTTTGTGAAGCAGTTATGGCAAGAGGCGGAAAGAAAAAGAAGGCCGCTCCTAAGAAAGCAGCAGCTAAGAAGAAAAGAAGATAATTCTTCTGAGTATTCCTCATCTTTTTATTTTTTATTTTAATTAATTTTTATTTCTTTTTTTAGATTCTTCATTAAAAGAATCTGTCAGTTTTTTGGCTAATTTTATAAACTGTTATTCGATAAAATATTCATGGCAATCATACTTGGAATCGAATCAACAGCGCACACATTCGGAGTTGGAATTATAAAAAGCAAAAAAATTCTTGTTAATATCAAAGACACTTACACCACAGAAAAAGGAGGGATTATTCCGATGGAGGCTGCAAAACATCATGCAGTTTTAGCTGAGAAGATGTACAAGCAAGCACTTGAAAATGCAGGGATATTGGAGAAAGATATCGATGGAATTGCTTTTTCTCAAGGGCCAGGGCTTGCGCCTTGTTTGCTTGTTGGAATGAAATTTGCTAAACACTTATCTGAAAAATTAAACAAGCCTCTTATTCCAGTTAATCATTGCATTGCGCATCTTGAAGTTGGGAAAACAACCGGTTCGAAAAATCCAGTTATGCTTTATATGTCTGGAGCAAACACTCAAGTTATTGCTTATTCTCAAGGAAAATATAGAATCTTCGGAGAAACACTTGATATTGGTGTTGGAAACTTTTTAGATAATTTTGCAAGAGCGCTTGGAATTGGATTTCCTGGAGGTCCAAAAATACAAACACTTGCTGCTGAAGGAAAAAATTACATTGAGATTCCTTATATTGTCAAAGGAATGGATATTTCTCTTTCAGGAATTCTTACTAATTTAAAACAAAAAGTGGACTCAAAAAAATATTCTCACGAGGATTTAGCTTATTCTGCGCAAGAAACTGTTTTTGCAATGCTTGTTGAAATCGCAGAGCGTGCGCTCGCATACACTGGAAAAAAAGAATTATTGCTTGCAGGAGGAGTTGCAGTTAATTCGCGCGTTCAAGAAATGTGCAATATCATGTGCAAAGAGCGCGGAGTGAAAATGTTTGTGCCTGAGAAATCTTTGCTTACAGACAACGGAGCTATGATTGCATATCTCGGAGAAACTTTATTCAAAAATAAAGATTATGTTATTCCAAGCAAGCTAAACAGCGTGGATATTATTCCTACTCAAAGAACAGACGAGGTTGAAATCAATTACGTTAAAGAATGCAAAAAATCTTTGGAAAAATCTTGTAAAAATCGTAATAAAGCTAGAATAAAACCCTATCAAAACATCAGCAAAAGCTTTATAAATAAACTTTAATCTTAGTATTTGTCCTATGACTAAACCAGGAGGATACTACTCCTAATTATAATACGAAAATGGATACATACGAAATAATCGAAAAAATAAAGAAGCAAGGTAAAATCGAAAAAGGTACAAACGAAGTTACCAAAGCAATCGAAAGAGGAACAGCAAAATTAGTTGTATACGCTGGCGATGTTGAGCCTAAAGAGATTGTTCAGCACCTTCCTATTCTTTGCAAAGAAAAAAAGATACCTTGCAAGGAAGTTGATAATAAGCAAAAGCTTGGAATGGCTGTAGGCTTACCTGTTTCTACATCCTCTATTGCAGTAATTGATCTTGGAGGAGTTGACATTTCTCAGCTCAAATAAATCTAATGTCTTATTTTAGTCAAAATGGCAAAGCAACAAAAAACAGGTAAAGACAACAAAGGTAATCAGCAACAAAGTACTTCTGCTTCTGCTGCAGGCGGTAAAATTCTAAGTGAAAATGCTGTAGCTGCTATTGTGGAAGAAGTTATTGGAAGAACAGGATTCAGAGGGGAAGTTACACAAGTTAGAGTTAATGTTCAAGAAGGAAGAGATCAAGGGCGAGACTTAAGAAGAAATGTTAAAGGCCCTGTAAGAATTGGAGACACTTTAATGCTCAGAGAAACTGAAATTGAAGCAAGAAGAATTAAATCCAAAGTAAGCAAAGGAGCTTATAGTTAAAATGTCTAAATGTTCTCATTGCGGTAAAGAGTATGAACCTTCAAGAGGAGTTACTTTAGTTAAGAATGATGGAACTATTCTTTATTTTTGCGGTTCAAAATGTAGAAAAACCCTTTTGATGGGGAAAAGAAAAGTTAGATGGGTTTTAAAATCCAAGAAAAAAGACAAAAAATCTGACTAAAAATCAGCGAAAATTCTTTTATTTCTTAATAATTTCATAAAAAAATCGTTTCTGAAAAATTTTTATAATTTATGCGTTTTTCCGTCGACAAATGTGATTTTTAAGGAGAAACATTTATAAAGTACTTTGCCATTTTTTTCAGGTAAAAGGGACTAAATCTGAATAGAAAAACCTATTCTAATTTCAACAATAAAATGAATGATAACAAATACACAGGTGAGCAGATTAAAGTGCTCGAAGGTTTGGAAGGTGTAAGAAAAAGGCCAAGTATGTACATTGGTGGAACAGACAAAGGGGGTTTGCATCATCTTGTTTATGAAGTTGTTGACAATTCTGTTGATGAAGCTTTAATGGGATTCTGTAAGGAAATTAAGGTTTCAATAAACAAAGACGGTTCTGTAACTATCGATGATGATGGAAGAGGTATTCCTGTAGACATGCACCCTGTTTACAAAGTTCCTGCTGTACAAATTGCACTTACTAAACTTCACGCAGGGGGAAAATTCGATAAAAAATCATATTTAATCTCCGGAGGACTTCACGGAGTAGGTGTTTCTGTTGTTAATGCTCTTTCAAAAAAATTAATTGTTGAGATTAAAAGAAATGGGGAGATTCATCAGCAAGAATACTCTCGAGGAGAGCCTCAAACAAAATTAAAAGTAGTTGGAAAATGCAATCCTGATGAAACTGGAACATTGATTACATTTTGGCCAGATCCAGAAATCTTTTCAACATTAGAATTTGATTACAAAACATTAGAAACAAGATTCAGAGAATTAGCTTTCCTTAATCCTGGACTTAAAATAAAACTTAATGACGAGGCGAAAAACCAGAAAATTGAATTTTATTTCTCTGGAGGTTTAATGGAATTCATTAAGTGGATAAATAAATCTAAAGACGTAATCAGCAAGCCAATTTATTTCAAGAGAGATGCGGAAAACAGCACTTCTGTGGAAGTTTGCATTCAATACAATACAAGCTACCAAGAAAATATTTTTGCATTTGTAAACACAATCAATACTCCCGAAGGAGGAACACATGTTTCCGGTTTCAAAACAGCTCTCACTAGAGTTATCAATGATTACGCTAAAAAAAATAAAATGCTCAAAGAAAAAGAGGACTCAATTTCCGGAGATGATGTTAGGGAAGGATTAACTGCAATAATCAGCATTAAAATTCCAAACCCTCAATTTGAAGGGCAAACAAAAGCTAAGCTTGGAAACAGCGAGATTAAAGGAATTGTTGATTCTTTGGTTACATCTTCACTTTCCCAATTTTTCGAAGAGAATCCTCCTATTGCTAAAAGAGTCGTTTCTAAGGCAATTGATGCTGCTAAAGCAAGATTAGCTGCTAAAAGAGCAAAAGATTTAGTTAGAAGAAAAAATGCTCTTAGTGTCGGAGGAGGTTTGCCTGGAAAGCTTGCTGACTGTTCAAGTAAAAAATC
>JAKLIN010000029.1 GCA_022709585.1 Nanobdellota archaeon
TCAAACAAAAACAAGTATTAGAGGCTATAAAGTTAGAGAAAGATAAATTTCTATAGTTTAAAATTACAACTCAGAACTTCTTTCTTTAATTTTTTCTTTAGCACGTTTCAAGAAATCAGCAACATTCATTTCTCCAACATTCTCGCCTGTTCTTAATCTTAAATTAATTTTCTTAGCTGCTTTTTCTTTGTCTCCAACTACGATTATGTAAGGTATTTTTTGAAGTTGAGCATCTCTAATTCTTTTTTGAAGTGTTTCGCCATCACTGAATAAAATTGTTCTTAATGCTTCATTTTTAATTTGCTTTGCAACTTGTTCAGCATAATCTACTTGCTTCTCACTGATTGGGACAACAGCAACTTGAGCAGGAGAAAGCCAAGCAGGCAAGTTCCCATTTGTAGCCTCCAGTAAAATTCCCAAGAATCTTTCAATTGCTCCATAAATAACTCTGTGAAGCATAATTGGACGCTGAGGCTTATTGTTTTTGTCAATATATTCTAAATCAAATCTTTCTGGAAGAGCAAAGTCAAGTTGAATAGTTGATAATTGCCATGTTCTTCCCAATGAATCCTTGACATGGAAATCAATCTTAGGCCCGTAGAAAGCTCCATCTCCTTTATTGATTTGATATTTGACTTTGCTTTCTTTCAGCACTTCTTCTAAAATCTTTTCAGCCATGTCCCAAATTGAATCAGCACCAATTCTTTTTTCAGGACGAGTAGAAAGTTCAATATGGTCAAAATCTAAATCGAATTTTTTGTAAATTATTTTTATCAAATCCATTACTCCTAAAATTTCAGATTTAACTTGCTTTTCATCTGCGCAGAAAATGTGAGCATCATCTTGAGTGAATTGAATAACTCTGAATAATCCTGCAAGTGTTCCGGAAAGCTCGCATCTGTGAACAGTTCCAATTTCTCCAACTCTTAAAGGCAAATCTTTGTAAGACTTAGGAGAATTTTTGTAAACAAGCATTCCTCCAGGACAATTCATAGGTTTAACCAAGAAAGGTCTGTTTTCATAATTAGTGATAAAGTTATTTTCTTTGTATTTATCCCAGTGCCCTGAAACTTTCCAAAGTTTTGCATCCATAATCTGAGGTGTTCTGATCTCTTGATAGCCTGCTTTTTGATGCTCTTCTCTCCAGAAATCAACTAAAGCATTGTAAACAATCAAACCATTATTGTGCCAGAAAACCATTCCAGGTGCAACATCTGAGAATGAAAACAAATCCAACTGTTTTCCGACAATTCTATGATCATTATCTTTTAATTTAGAAGTATCTAGCTTTGTCTTGGAAATTTCTCGAAGTAATTGTTTATAATCAATAGGTTCATCTTTTGGAACAACTGCAACTTTTACATCAGTAGAGACTTTTGCATCTGATTGAACACCAAAGCTTCTTGAAAGTTCAGAAAGAGGATGCCCTTTGCATTTTAATTCAAATTCTTTGTAATACCCAAAAGGTGCTCTAACAACTTGCTTGAATAACTTCGCTTTAACCAGCTCTTTCTCAGCTTGTTTTAAAATCTCAACAGCAACATCTGGAGAAGAAAGGTTAGGAGAAAGATGAGCATAAGGATAAAGAACAACATTTTCAGCCTTAACTTGTTTCTCCAAATCCTTAATGTTTTCAACAAGCTCTTTTGCAGAACTGTCGCCTTTTTCAACAGCTGTAAGGATAACTAAAGCTTCTTTCACTATTTTTTCCTTTTTGTCTGTTTCGCTAAGCTCTTCTGGTTCTTTAAGCGCTTTTTTCAAAGCTTTGAACTTAATGTAATCGCAATGCAAGCTTAAAATTTTCATGTATTGCTAAGATAATTGATATTTTTAAATATTTAGACACGAGAAAAAGGACTAAGATAGGTTGTTCTTAACCAAATCATAATTTTTTACTTTAATTAAAAAAGATTTAAGATTTCTTGAGTTTGAATCAAAGTTAAAAAGCAAATTATTTTCAACTTTTTTAAAATAATCTTTAATCAAATTTGGCTCTTCAGGCTTAGCTTTTTGAAAATTCTTAAGAAGAATGTAAGTTGAATTAATCAATTCTTGTTCAGAGTAAAGTTCAGAAAAAGCAGGTAAGAGAACACTAAAATCCCTTTTAAGAGATTCAGCTTTTTTTGGCAATTTTTGAAGTATACTTAAGAACTTGCATCCAAAAAAGTTCAAAGGATTTGTAATGAAGCAGTCTTTATCTCCAAAATTTATTTTAGCAACTTCCATTTTGTCATACTCTTTTGCAGAATCGCAAAAAATCTGATTGTCTTTCCCAGATACAAATAGATTTTCTCTTAAAGAAACAGGCAACTCTTCTAAAGAAAAACTTTCTCCGCCAAAAGGAAGAAATTTCCTTTTTTCTTTAAGGTATCTTTCATTATCAAAAAGTTCATCTGGAATTTCAGATTTTAGCTGTTTGTACGCAGAAGTTTCAATGTAATCCAAGTCTCCAATTTTTCTAGCGAAAGATTTTAATTTATCAGAAAGCTCTGGCTTGATTTCCTTTTTTTGAATTATCTTAATTTTTGGAATCTTTGAGGAATCCAGCACTTCGAACTCATTGATTTGCGATAAAAGCATAACCAAAAGCGAGCCGCTAAGGTAATAATTCAATTCTCCTTTTTCATTGACTTGAGGATATTTTGTTGTGACGTAATTTGCAAAGTCTTTTGCATCCTGTAATAATTTGGTTCTTTGTTCTAAAGAAACTGTGCTGTTTACCATATCAATTATCAGACAAATACATTTATAAAATCCTCGCCTTATTCTAAATTATGGATAAAGAAATAGGTAAGATTACCAAAAACGACACAACTGAAATTGTTGTGAGAATCGATGATTTTGGAGACAGAAGAGGCCTTACCATAAGAGAGTTTGTGACAAGCGACAGATACACTGGTTTTACAAAATCAGGTGTTAGAATCCTTGCAGCAGACTTCAAAAGGTTCAAGGACATGATAAATTCCATCTCTGAAAAAGAAATGGATGAGGCTCCTATCGCTTCTTCAAAACCATCAGAAGGCGCTTCTAAGAGTGCTCCAGCAAGGAAACCTGCTAGACAACAAGAAGAATTGCCTGATTATTAATTAATTTTTATTTAATTTCAATAATTTTCCTAGTTTAAACAAAAAATGGAACTTGAAAAATACATTAACCTCATAGACCAATGCCCGGATGAATTATTAACTTCAGAATTGGGGGTTTATGATAATTGGAGAATTCCGCTAAAAGCTGATTTCAATAAAGTTCTAACTGATTTGGAAACCTCTTCAAAATATCATCTCAGAGATATAGGCATACTGGACGATATTAGAACCAGCCTTATTTTTAAAGAAATTCCCAGAAATTCAGATTTTACAGGCAAAAACATTGTATGCCATCTTGATTACAATCCGGGAGCAGTTATTCTTCAGTTAACAAACTTTTTTGGGTATACTTTAAAGAATCTATTCTTTCAAAAAGAAGGTGTCCTTCCAATAGAGCAAGAAAAGTTTAATATACTTATAACGCTTCATTATGATCGAGAGAACGAAATACCCGGAATAACAAATGCTCGCGCAATGGCAGAAGTCATAAAAGACATTTCCGGTTATATCCAAAAAGAAAATTTAAGATTCTGCTTTCCAGATTCAATCGGATGGAATCATAGAAAAGATGAAGACTGTTTTTCAAGAGTTGTTTTACCCTGAATAAATTACATAATATACTTTCTTCTTCTGAAATAGTTTAGAATAAGATTTAACACTGACCTGTTGGTTCTAAGTTGTGTTCAAGAAATTCTCTAGCTCTTTTGAGCCTTAATTCTTCAATTAAAGCTTCTCGCTTGACTACTTCATCAGAGATAGCAACAAATCTTCCTCTGTCTTCATCTAACCCGTACATTCCGGATAAATCTGAAGTTTTGCCTTTAATATGAATTAATTTTAGAAGAGGGCCATTTGCCAAATAAGAGCCAGGAATAAATCTCATTACATTCTTTTGTTTTTCCCCTTTAAACAAATAATGGATATGCTCTCTCAGCAAATCACGATTTCCTTGAAATAAGTAATCCCAAACAGGGTCCTGCAAAATGATTTCTGAGCTCATTAAATCTTGGTCTAAGCGGCAAGTTTTGTATTTCTCAAGTTCTTTTCCTGAAATCATTCTTCCTTCTAATGAAGAGTACTGTTCAGGTGTGAGTCTCATTCCCCCTTCATTTAAACTATTTTTTAAATTTGAATAAGACATCTCCGAATTCTCTGAAAATAAAGGTGTTTTTAGCGAATCTTTTACCACAAGAATACCTTCTTTGGAATAAACTAATGCGTCCGAAGTATCAAATCCTTGGTTCCACCAAAAACATTTGAATTCCTTGTCTGAAGAATAAAAAGCTTTATTTTTAAGTTCAACAATCTGTGAAACTGTTCCAAGAGCAGGATATTCGGTGCTATTCAATGTTTTTATTATCTGCTTGAATCCTTCTCCCCATAGAATTTTATAATCTGACTTTGTCATATTTATTCAACCTAGATTTGATTTATAAGAATTTATATCTCTTAGAACATATTCCAAATTCATTAAAAATACTTTTCACCAATGTGAAGTTTCTTGATTGTGTCTAATAACTTGCCTATCATATATCCTCCTTCGCGATTCAAAGACAAAGAGCCGTCTAGAATATTTCCCTGATTTTTTGTGCCTAAATTCAAATTTCTCAACAAAATGTTTTCTGAAGGGTTCTTTAAATAGTTATAATCTAAAACCAGATTTCCTAAAGACATCCCTTTTTCTCCTCTTAAAAGAAGTTTTCGAACGCTTTCCTTCAAAAAAATCGCGTTTTTTATTTCTGAAAAAGCATATTCTTCTCCATCTAAAAAATCATATTCTTCTTTTGAGATTACTAATGCTCCTTTTTCTAATTTACTAAGATTATTCAATTTTAAAAGAGGCTCCGGATCCAAACAAATCTTAATTTTCCCAGAAGGATGATAAGCAATTCCATCACGCGTATCTAAGCTGTGGGTAAGCAAATACTTTGCAAAAAGAAAAAATTCTTCGTCTCTTGTTGTGATTAATTCACTCACCTGAAAAAAAGTCAGGGGCCTTCTATCTTCTTCTAAAATCTTGGGATAATTAGATATTTGAGGCCCTTTAAACCCCCTGTAAGCTCGGATTTTCTGTGTTTTTGCTTGTTCTGGCATTAGGTACAAATATTCGGATAATTTATAACTTTTATGCAACTGCGAGGATAAGTTAAATTACAAGAAAAATAAACTCAATCAAGTTTTATTTTCTTTTTTTAAGCAAGAGCTTAAATGCCAATGCCCCTAACGCAACAAATGCCAGTAAAATCCAAATCCAAGTTAAATTCTTTTGATTGCTTGTTGAATTCAAGTTTGTATCTTCGGAGGTAAAGATTTCTGGAGAAGAATTAACAATCTCCTGTATGAATATCCTTGATTTAGAACTCAAGGCAGAATTAATTCCATCATATCTCACTCGAACATCTTTAATTGAGTCGTTGTTTAAATCAAACTTGTATAAAACATTT
>JAKLIN010000003.1 GCA_022709585.1 Nanobdellota archaeon
GGTATCTTTAGAGAGAGGGTTTCTCAATGCATGAATGAACAAATGATTGTCGGTGTAATTTGAGATAGGCACAGTTTTTGCTTGATTTTCATAAATTTCTCGAAGCTTATCCATTGTTACTAAATCTTCTCTATTCTGTTTATATCCTCGAATAAAATTAAGTAGTTTTTCAAAAAAATGATGCTGCCTAGCAACATTGCTGCTCGTTACGCCTGCCCAATGCTTGTTTTCTTCATAAATTTCATCGGAAAAGGGTGTTTTATTTTCAATAGTGTCTTTAATTAAATCTGCGTTATATTTACTAAGAAGTTTGTCACTTTCTTCTTTAGCTTTTTTGAGGTCAAATTTTTTACGCTTTTCTAAAGTTGCCTTTTTATAAAAAGAAGAACCTTCATCTGGCGAGAAAATGCTATCACGAGGCAATTTATTTTTTTCGAACTGTTTTCGAGTATAAGCGTCTCCATAATCCGAGCCTCCTGTTTTGAAAATTTTACTGAGAGAGTCTACATCTGAAATCTGCTGAGGGTATAACTCATGAAGTTTTTCTGGATTTTCCGCAGATGGAATCTCTTTCTCTCTTTGTTTTAATCTTCCTCTCAGACGTTCAATCTTTTTTGTTTCTTCATTAAGTTTATGCTCTCGAGTAGTGTATTTTGGTTTGTTAACCCATTCGCCATTTTCATCTTTTTCTGAGGGGAGAGTTGCAGTTTCCCAGTAGGAGACTGTTTTTTCACTGCCCCATCCAGGTTTCCCAATTATTTCTCTGTCTTCTCCTTTCTTCTTTAACCTTCCAGTGTACTCTTCTTTGAAAGATTCTTCTGGTTCAAGATTTAATCCTTTATTCTTTCTAAGCATCTTTTGAATTAGATTATACTGAAATGGCTTTCCTGTATCTTTTCTAACTTTAGATGCATGTTCTCTTTCTGTAAAGTATTGTGATTCTTCTGGACTTTGTAATTTATCTTCAAGAGAAGGAGAGGGATTTTCCGCTTCTCTTGCTTCAAGATAAGCCTGCAAAGAATCACCTGAGCTCGCAATTAAAATTCCTCCAATGAAAAAAACGAGCGGAAGAAGATAAGAGCGAAAGTCATTGAAAATTTCAGAGATTGCAAAACCGTTTAGTCTTAAGCTGTTCAGTAAAATTAAAATTCCAACTGAAGAAACTATCAATCCTAAAATAATGCATCTCCTCTTTTGAATCATCTATTGTAAAATAAAAATCAGATTTAAATTAATTTCTATTAATCTCTTAAGCTTTTTTTGAATTTGTTTTTGAGAGTCTCTTCAAAGCTTTCTGCATATTTTTTAGGGTCTTTTATTCTTTTAAGAGCACGTTTCAAAGGAATAATTCCTTCTTCAGACATAGAGCCTGTAGCTACCCTCGTCATTTCATAAAGAGGTATTTTTCTCTTTAGTGATTCTTTTGCAATTTGAGAAACAAAATCCGCTAAGTAATCCTTACTTTCGCGACTATTTGTTAAGTTGTCTACGTCTAAATACAATCCACCAATGTTATAATCTCTAACAATGAACTCATTAAATCCCTCGTTATCTGTTTTTATCGCTTTAAGAACTCTTTCTTGAATCGGTAGATGTTCTCCGAGGGTGTATTTAATTTCTGGATGGTTTTTTGTTTTCAATCCCCTATATCTTCCACTTTTTCCTAACCTCGCAGTTAAACTGGATTCTAAACCATGAACTCCTGCATCATAGATACGTCCCTTGTTTAGAATAGCCCCCCCATAACGAGTCAGCTCTTTTTGTTTAACCTCCGAATTAATTGAGCTTGCGCTGATTTCTGGAGGATTTGTTGAAGTTAACAGTTTCAAAATTTCTTCTGGAGAATGTAGCCGAGAGCCATCTGGGTGATAAAGTTGATGAAAGCTATTTCTGTCTGGGAAGGAGTGAATTATTTTGAAATCTCCTGGAATTTTCGAAATGGGAAATGTCCTCGCTTTTTTTGAAATCTCTTTTAATTCTTCTGAAGAAGGGACTTCTTCTTGGAGTAATCCTTTCTTTTTGTATTTTTCCGCGAGAGCTCTTCTCTCAGAGATAATGCTTGCTTCTACAGAAGGACTATATGCTTGTTCATTTTCCAGAACATTTTTTTGCAACTCTTGAGGATTTAACACTTTCGAAATGGAATCATTTGCAATTTTGTAGTATCTCTTTAACATTTCCTTCGGCATTCCCGATTGAGCAGCGAGACGAGAAAATTCTTTTAATCTTCCAGAGTACTCTTCCATTGCAGAATCATACTCTGTTGTCGGAGGAAGAACAAGATTTTTTGTGTTCACAAGATCTTTTCTGAATCTGTGAGCAATTGTGTCAATTTTCTTCTTTTGGACAAGAACATTTTTACGAGCAGATTTAAGTTCGCGAGCAGCAAGTTCTTCATCAGACAAGCGTTCTTCCAGAGTGTTTCCAGCACCTGCAATTAATATTCCACTTATAAAAAGAATTAAAGGAGAAAGATAAGAGCGAAAGTCATTGAAAGTTTCAGAGATTGCAAAACCGTTTAGTCTTAGATTATTGAACGAAATTGAAATTCCAGTGAGTGATAGAATTAATCCTAAATAAAAAAATATTCTTTTTATGTTCATGAGAATTAAAAATGATTTTCAGATTTTTATACATTTCTTTTAGTATTTTTAATTAAATTTTCCATAAACTCTTCGGGATTTCTGATTCCTTTGAGTTTGCCGTTTTTAAGAGTGTTTAATTTAAGATTATACTTCTTGGCGCTGTCCAATATTTGAGAGAGATATTCTTTTACATAATCTACTTTATTTGCATTTTCAGATTTTAAGTCTCGTTTAATCTTATCTAAATTAAGATAGATTCCTTTTGGAGAATAATCTTTAATAATAAACTCATTGTAATCGTCATTAGCTTTTAATGATTTGATTACTCTGTCTTCTACAGGAAGATATTCTGTTCCAGAATCGTTTTTTCCCCTATATCTCCCGAGTTCTCCTTCTTTGGCTATAGAAAAGAAATCTTCAGGAGACGCATCCAAGATATTTCCTTCTTTTAAGATAACTCCCGCATATCTTGTAAGTTCATCTCCTGTTGTAACAGGGGGAATAGAACTTGCACTAATCCAAGGACGCTTAGTAATTAAACAGTCTAAAGCTTCACTCGGAGAAGGGCATTTTTTAATAAATTTCCCGCTGGATCCTCGGACCGAACTAAATGAATCAAAATCTAAAGAAGAGGGTAACGCATGAATAAATGTGTACTCCTTAGGAATAGAAGAGATTGGAACAGTTTTGGTGTTTTCGTATTCTTTAAGTAATCTTTTTTTAGATGGAAGTTTCCCCTCAAATAAACCCATTTTTTTCAGTTTTTTTAAATAGAAAAGCCTGTCAGATATTGGGCTGGAAAGAGCAGAATCTTGGTCATACTCTTCTGTTTCCGGAGTGTTAGTAGTAAACGCCTCAAAACTAACTGCCATATTATTTTCTCTTACGTCTTTAATTAAATCTTTTGGCTTTCCTCGAAATTTAACTGCACTTTCAGCGGTTCTAGGCTTTATTTTGTTATATTTCACTTGAACTCTCGCAGACAGAGGATTTCCTAACTGTTCCCAAAGATCTTCACGCAACTCTAAGCCGATAGAATAATTTTGTAATCTATCCACAAAGTCTTTCAACCTCCCGGGAGTTTCACTGTTTTCTTTCAATTTTCGCCTATCTTTAATCACCTGATGAAATGCTTCTTTAATATAATTAAATTTAGAATTCTCAGCATTTTTTTTCTCAACGAATTTTTTTATTTTTTCTTCATAATTTTTGGGAATATCTCCGAGCTTAACTTCTTGAATATATTTGTTTTTATCCTGAGGCACTCGATTAACTCTTTCTTTTCCAAATAATTTTTTAGCCCATTTATCTGCAAAC
The DNA here is from genome assembly GCA_022709585.1 of Nanobdellota archaeon. Lineage (GTDB taxonomy): Archaea > Nanobdellota > Nanobdellia > Pacearchaeales > GW2011-AR1 > JAKLIN01. The sequence continues at coordinate 3,903 of JAKLIN010000003.1, forward strand.
CCTCTCTTAGCAAAATACTTTGCTTCTTCTGGACTTTGTAATTTGTCTTCTAAAGAAGGAGAAGGATTTTCAGCTTCTCTTGCTTCAAAATAAGCTTGCAAAGAGTCACCTGAGCTCGCGATTAAAATTCCTCCAATGAAAAAAGCGAGTGGAAGAAGATAAGAGCGAAAGTCATTGAAAGTTTCAGAGATTGCAAAACCGTTTAGTCTTAAGCTGTTTAGTAAAATTAAAATTCCAACTGAAGAAACTATCAAGCCTAAAATAATGCATCTCCTCTTTTGAATCATCTATTGTAAAATAAAAATCAGATTTAAATTAATTTCTATTAATTTCTTTAAAACTTCTTTTAAATTTCTTTATTGTTTAAATGTAACTGATAAGTAGTTACAAATAGAAATATTTATATACCTCCGAAAAAATCAAATAATATGTGCAGAAGAAAAAAATTAATCGAAGACTATTGGAAGAAAAGACCTGAAAGTGAGAAACAACAGGCAGAGAATGAGATTAAACTAGCTAGCTGCTCTGGAGGTTTTTTATATTTAGATTTAAAACCGATTGAAGAAATAAAATATTCTCCTTACAAAAGATTAACATTTAGAGGAAAAGATAAGATTGCCGCATATCAACAATTAGGTGAATCACTTGGTTACTCTTTGGGAGATGTTTCTTATTGTAAAAAAACAAATCAACTTCAAATTCCCGTAACCTGTCTAGGTTCAGAAAGAAATGTTTTTTTCGCAATGGGCCAGGCAATAGACTGCCTTGAAGTGCAATTATCTGAGAGTAATGAGCCTCAAAAAGATTTAAGATTGGAATCCAGAATCTTTGCTGCATTTGAGCCTTCTGTAAAAGAAAGACTTGCAAGAACAAATCAAACTTTAGATTACCTTGAAAAAAGAGGAACAGTAATTGAGAATCTGACTCTGAATGAAGCATCAACAGAATTTCCTTATTACACTTTTAAAGCAAAGAAAAAAGTGAAATAATAAAATGACAATTGAAAGAATAGCGTTCGGCGAAAGTTACCCTTTTTTTAGTGAAAGTTCAGAATATATTTGTGATTCAGATAAGATAAAAGGCTATTTAGAAAATTTATCGATACAATATCCTACCTCAGTAATAAAAAAGTTAGGTAATGGAGATCATGTTCGAAATGGAAATTCTATTTATCGAATTGATAATATTGAAAACATTTGTAATAAAGTTCGCGGAAATAAAAATATTCCTTTCGGAAAAATACCCCTAACCGAGATATACAACTCATTTAAAGTTCCTCAAAATAAACAAGTTAAAGATGGAGATTTCTCTTTTTCCGAAATTTTAGGCGAAAATGGAATGTGCTTTGAGTGTGCAGTTTTGACTCATCTTTTTGCACAAGAAAACAAAGAAAATTTTCCTTTTTTAATCACCGAAGGATATTTATTTGATGAACAAGGAGAGCAAGGACTTCACGCTTACAATTTAATTTTTCGAAGAAATGAACTATTTTTGTTAGACAGCTCAAATCCTCTTAATTCAGAATCTCAATTAGTTCATTATATTGCCCCTGTTGTCGGAATTAAGCCTTATGGAAATGAAATTATTGTTGAGAATAGTTGGAAACAAGGAAGACAATATTCTATTTTATAATTTCAATAGATTTCTAAATAACTAATAATTAAAAAAAGAAACAAAAAAGAGTATTTACAACTCTTTCTTCTTAGTTATTTCAATGCAAACACCTGCAGCAACAGTTTGTCCAGCATCTCTAACTGCGAATCTTGCCATAAACTGGTTGTCTTTTTGTGTTTCCATGCAAAGATTTCCTTGTGGGCGAATCTTTACTTTAGCAACATCTCCATTCTTCAAAAAGTCTGGGTTTTGCTTCATAACTTGTCCTGTTCTTGGGTCAATTTGTTCTAAAAGTTCAACAAATTGGCATGGAACCTGAGCTGTGTGAACATGGAATACTGGTGTGTAACCTTTTGCTAATACTGTTGGGTGGTTGATAACTGCAATTTGTGCAATGAATTCTTCTACAATTGGAACAGGTTTGTCTGCAGCGCAGATAACATCTCCTCTTGCAATATCCTTCTTTCCAACTCCTCTAATATTTACTCCAACATTGTCTCCAGCAAGTGCTTCAGGCATTGATTCATGGTGCATTTCAATTGTTCTAAGTTCACCATCAACACCTTTACCTGTTCTTCCTGGCAATACCTTAATTTTTTGTCCTACTTTCATAATTCCTGTTTCAACTTTTCCTACAGGAACTGTTCCAATACCAGTAATTTCATAAACATCTTGAACAGGCATTCTCATTGGCAATCCTGTTGGAAGTTCTGGTTGTGGGAACAAATCAATTTGTTCAAGAACAGTAGGTCCTTTGTACCAAGGCATTTTAGTGGATTTCTTAACAACATTATCTCCTTCAATTCCAGAAGAAGCGATAAATGTAACTTTTTCAAGTTTGTATCCAACACTCTTAACAACATTGCTTACTTCTTCTTTTACTTTATTGAATGTTTCTTCTTTGTATTCAACTGCATCCATTTTATTGATAATAATGCATAGATTTTGAAGTCCCATTGTTCTCAATAACCATAAGTGCTCTTTGGTTTGTGGTTGAACTCCAGATGGTGCAGAAATAACAAGGAATGCAGCATCAGCTTGTGATGTTCCTGTAATCATATTCTTAACGAAGTCTCTGTGTCCAGGTGCGTCAATGATTGTAACTTGATACTTTGGAGTCATAATCTTTTTGTAAGCTAAGTCAATTGTAACTCCTCTTTCTCTTGATTCTCTAATTTGATCCATAACATAAGCAAATTCAAAACCACGCTTTCCGTATTTTTCAGCTTCTTGTTTTAACTTTGTCATTTCCTGTTCAGAAACAACTCCGCTATCAAAAAGAATTCTTCCAACTGTGGTTGATTTTCCTGCATCAACGTGTCCTACAAAGACAACATTCATGTTTGGTTTTTCTCTTGCCATTTTGTTTTTATACTATTTTAAGTATGTTTTAATAAAAAAGTATATTTATAAAGTTTTCGATTATTTTGAATTTGTCGACGAAATTTAAATTTTATTGATTTTCAGATAATCCCTTTCTTTCTCTTATTCTTCGAATTATTTCTGCTTGCATTCCCGAAGGCACTTTCTCAAACAGCTGGTCTTTTAGCGAGGATACTCCTCTTCCTTCTGTTTCTGAACGCAAATCATTGCTCCATCCAATCATTTCAGCGACAGGAATCTTTGCATCGATTTCAGCATTGCCCATATCTTGTCTTACTTCTAATAACTGTCCTCTCTTGCTTCCGACGAGTTTTGTGATTCCTCCCATGAATCTGTCTGGAACATCAATAACATGAACCTGCAATGGTTCAAACAAGCAAGCATTTCCTTGCTTCATTGCTTCAGAGATAGACTCTCTTACTGCAGGATAAACCTGAGCTGGTCCACGGTGAATAGCATCCTCGTGAAGTTTAACATCAATTAATGAAACTTTCATTTTTGTGCAAGGCTCTCTTGCTAATGGCCCTTGGTCAATAACCATTTCAAATGCGTCGAGAATCATTTCAATAACTTCATTCATGTGAACTTCTCCTCTTGTTTCTTCTGTGAATATATTTCCTTTGTAAACATCTCTAATATTTCTGATTTCATCTCCGCTCCATCCCAGTTCTCCAAGTTTGTTAGCCATTTCCTGGTTCTTTTTCTTGATTCTTCCTTCAGGAATTTCTCCATTCATAATTGAATTGTAAAGAGCATCGTCGAGAGGTTGCACTTTAATAAAGAAGCTATTGTGCTTGTTTGGACTTCTTCCTTCAACAGCAGGTGATTCTTTTGCAACTGTTTCTCGATAAACAACAATTGGAGGAGATGTTTTAATATCAAGTCCTTTTTCTGTTCTAATTCTATTTTCAATAATTTCCAGATGCAATTCTCCCATACCAGAGATTAAGCTTTCACCTGTTTCTTCATTGATTTGAACTTTAACAGAAGGATCTTCTTTTGCAACTTTCTTTAAAATTTCAACAAGCTTTGGCAAGTCTGCTGTTTTTGTTACTTCAATTGCTTTAGTGATAACTGGTTCAAAAATATGCTTCAATTCTTCGAATGGTGTTTCAGGCTCAAGAGTTAATGTTTCTCCTGCTTCACTGGTAATTCCAGAAACAGCGAGGACATTTCCAGGTCCAATTGATTCAAGTTGTTCTGGTTTAATACCATTGTAAATTAATATTTGCTGAATTTTTTGCTTTTTCTTTTCTAAATTAAGATAAACTTCATCACCAACATGAAGTGTTCCAGAGAATAATCTTCCTGCGGAAATTTCTTTTCCAGAACGAGGGTCAATAACAATTCTTGTAATAACAAATGCAGGCTTTCCTTTTGGATCGCACTCCATAAGATTTTTTCCAAGCTCGCTTTCTATGTCTCCTTTCCAAATTTTTGGAATTCTGTACTTCTGAGCTTCTAAAGGATTAGGAAGATGTCCAACTACCATATCAAGAAGAACTTCATAAAGAGGTGCGTTTTTCCAAACCCAATCTTTTCTTTGCTCTTCATTCATTTCATACAAAGCGAAAATATCTTTGAAAGTAATTCCTTTTTTCTTCATGAATGGAATTGACATTGCCCAATTTTCTTTTGCGCTTCCAAATGCAACACTTCCGTCTTGTACATTTACTTTCCACTTTTGCTTGAATTCTTTTTCAGCAATTTGTTCGATAAGCAAATTAAATTCTTGAATAATTTTTCCAAATCTTTCCTGCATCCCTTCAGGTGTTAATTTCAATTCTTTGATTAATCTGTCAACTTTGTTGATGAATAAAACTGGTTTTACTCTTTCTCTTAATGCTTGTTTGATAACTGTTTCTGTTTGAGGCATGATTCCTTCACTTGCGCAAACAAGAACAATTGTTCCGTCGATAGCTCTCATAGCTCTTGTAACATTTCCGGAGAAATCAACGTGCCCAGGTGTATCAATTAAATTAATCAAATATTCTTCTCCATGGTAATCGTGAACCATTGAAACATTTGCAGCGTCAACAGTCATCAATCTTTCTTGTTCATCAGAATGCTGCCAGGTTGCCATTCCACCTTCCAAATCTCCTGCGTTTTTAGCAGCCATGTAACCAGATGCAGCCAGCAAATTATCAGTTAAAGCTGTTTTTCCGTGGTGAATGTGTGCACTTGTAGCGATGTTTCTAATATGAATCTGGTTACTACTAAGTCTTTGTATTTTTTGGAATTGTGTTTCTTTTTCTGCCATGTTATTTTTTTATTTTTGATTAACAAATACTTATTTTATTTGTTTATTGTTTAAATTAAGAGTTCTTAATTTTATCGGGCACTGTCTGCTTGCTTTTCAGACTCGTTCTTTTTTCTCAATGCAAAACTTTCTCCGTTGCCTTCTGCAGCCATAACAATTTCTTCTGCAAGTCCTTGAGCAATGGTTTTCTTTTTGTTGAAAGCCTTATCTGAAGAACCGTGAACAAGCCATCTCAAGGCAAGATTTACTCTTCTTAATGGTGCAACATCAACCGCTTGAGGATATCTAGCTCCACCATATTCAATAACTGTGATTTCATCTCTTGGAGCAGCATTTTCAATTGCTCTTACAAGAATTTCAATAGGATTTTTTCCAGTTTTCTTTTCAATCATATCAAATGCTTCAAGAATAGATTTCATGTTTGTAACATATTTTCCACTTGAGCGCCCGAATGCAATCTTATGCTTTTTACCTCTGTGCCCAGCAACAGCAAGTCTATTCATTAATCTTTCAACAATGTGAATTTTGGATTGTCCAAATCTTTGAACATTTTTTCCCTGGCTTTTTATGATAAGCTTTTGATTAAGATTGATTACATTTCTTAATCCGGGATCTTTTATCTCGATGTTTTCAGATTCATATTTGTCAAATATCTTAAATTTGAAATTGAGTGTTTCTTTTGATGCTGCCATTTTATCTTCTACCCTTTTCTATTTTGCCTTTAACCAGTCTTTTCAATGGTTGGTCATTTACTTTAATTACTTGGAATCTAATTCCACGAATATCTCCTTTGGAACGTCCCTGTTTTCCACCAATTCTTTCAATGATAACTTCGTCGTGTTCATCAATGAATTTCTGTGCAAGGTTTCCTGGAAGGAATGTACCAATTGATTTTCCATTTTTAGTAAGCTGTACTTTTGCACATTTTCTCATTGCAGAGTTAGGCTGTGCAGCTTCTTTTTGGAATTTAGAAAGAACAATTCCTTTTGCTTGACTTGCGCCTGCTAAAGGATCTGCTTTTTTGTAAAGACTGAGAGTTCTATCTTTATATTTGACATCTTTCCATCTGAACTTTTGTCTATTCTTCTTCAATTTTCGTGCATTTCTTTGTCCCATTGTTAGTTATTCTTTGAGAAAACAGTTTAAAAACATTATGATTAATGTCCTTCGGTTTTCTTAAACGATTTTAAGTTCCTTTTTGAAAAAATCTTTGATAATTTGTTTCATTTCAAGGAATCTTCGTTTTTCCCTCCCGATTAATGCTGCTTTATTTTTGCTTCCAGCGTGAATTATGATTTCGTTTTCTGCAACGTCCAAATCTCTGAAGTCAAGAGGCTCAATAATAGATTTTACAAATTCTTTTACATCTTCAATTCCTTCTGGAACTGAAATGATTTTTATTTTCTTTCCAAGAATCTGATTTAATTGCTTGGAATTTTTTCCATTTTCACCAATTGCTTTTGAAACCAAATGCCTTGGAACGCAGAAAATTATTGTTTCGTTGTAAGGGAAGGAGAATCTTGTATCAACACGAGTTATCTTACTAAATAAGTTCAGATGCCTCATACTTTGCATATTTATTGTTCCCTCCATTTTAGATATAAGTTAAAAATTAATTAAGCTCACTTTGAATTCTTTTTATATTTATTGCTTTCTCCTGCGAGAGAACCAGTTACTTTTACGAGAAGTCCTGGAAGTCCTGTACCTACTGGAACAGGCTGATTCAATATGATATTCTCGATAACACTTGCTAATTTATCCTTGCTTCCTTTAATTGTAGCATTAACAAATTGCTTTACAGGTGTTTCGAATGTTGCTCTTGCAAGTATTGAAGATTTTTGTGAAATTATTCCCATTCTTGTAACTCCTTTAACTTCTCCTGCAGTTGTCATTGCATCTGCAACAAGCTTTAGATGTCTGTCATCAATGTCAATACCCTGTGATTTCAAAACTTTGTGAATTTCATCGATGATTAATTGTCTTGCAGCTTCAATTCCGAATACAAGAGCGATTTCATGAGGGTCATTGGAAACTATTCTTTCAGGATTTACTTCCTTAAGTTTCATAACTTCAGCGATGTTTGAACCAAGTGTAACAACAGCAAAGTCTTTTCCACGCTTTACTACAAGAATCTGTGTGATTCCCTTTATTCCGGAAATAATCATTTTCTTAAGTTGCTCTTTCTTTTGATAGATTTCTCTGAAGTTCATCTTGGAAGCATCAATAACAATTGAATTTTCCTTTTCTTTGATTTTGTAACCCATTGAAGCAATCTTGTCTCCAACTGCTTTCAAGGTTGTGTGAGCATGCTTTAATTTTTCCTTATCCAAAACAAGCTCAATGTTTCCGTCTGTGAAGTTAAGATTGATTTCAGATGAAATTTCCTGAATGTTAACTTCCTTTATTTTTTCAGCAAGTGCTCTTGCATTCTTTTCATCATTGAATTCTTTGTTAAGATAAATTTCCATACTTGGTGAGCTTGGTTTTTTTCTAGCGTCGAAGATTTCAACTAGTCTTGGTAAACCTTGTGTAACTTGCATTTCTGCAACTCCAGCAGAGTGGAATGTTCTCAAAACCATCTGAGTGGAAGGTTCTCCAAGTGATTGCGCAGTAACAAGTCCAATTGCTTCTCCTGCATCCATTTTTCCATTCTTTAAGTGTGCTCTTGATACATCAATTCCATCTCCACCATATTTGAATTCAACAATTCCGCCGTTGCTGTTTCTAACTGTTCCATCATACTCATTTCTTAAATCTTGCAATGCGCTTGCAAGTCTTCTGTACAAGTATCCAGATTTAGGAGTTCTAAGTGCTGTATCCATAAGGTTTGCTCTACCTGTTGTTGCTCCATAGAAAAATTCATCTGGTCTTAATCCAGAAATGTAAGAGTTCTTAATGAATCCTCTTGCTTCAGGAGATAAATCTCCTCTCTTGTAGAATGAAAGAGTTCTATCGTTGTAACCAATTTCAATTCTCTTTCCTTCAAGTCCTTGCTGTCCAACAAGGCAAGCCATCTGAGTGATATTAACAGCGCTTCCACCGCTTCCAGATTTAATCATATGAGCAATAGGATTATCTGCAGGGAATTCTCCCTTAACGATGCTGCTTACTTCTGTTCTTGCTTCATTTAAAACTTGCAAGATTTTCAATTCTCTGGTTTCTTCCAATGTTCTTCCTGGAATAATCTCGAGAGTTTTATTTTTGTAAGCGTCAAGAATTTCTTGTGTTGCTTTCTCAGCTTTTTTGATTATTCTTTCTTTTTCTTTCAAAACATTTTCATTAACATTCAAATCTTCAATTGAAATTGTAATTCCTCTGTCTGTTAGATATCTTGTACCTAAAACATAAGCTCTTCTTAATGTATCAAATGTTTCATCTCTTCCAACAGCTCTGTCTAGAACTTTAACTAATTCGCCTGTTTCATCACTGAAAACTGTTTTGTTGATTATTCCCTTTAGAATTTTTCCATCTTTAATTTTAATCACATCGTTATCAAAGTCAGTGTCTTTTGGAAGTATCTGTGAAAATAAATCTGTTCCTGCAACCATCTTTGTTGAAATTTTATTTTCAACACCGCACTGGTACAAAACTTGATTTGCATATTCTCTTGGAAGCTCTGTAAGTCCAAGCAAGTAATCTCCTGTAACAGCGTCGGTTGTACAACCCATTGCGTTTGTGTTGTTCTTTGGAGAAATCAAATTTTTCTTTACATCCAAAAGTATTCTTGCTTCAGCTCTTGCTTCTTCTGTTTGAGGGGAGTGAATATTCATTTCATCTCCATCGAAGTCAGCATTGTAAGGTGTTGCTGCAGAAGGATGCACTCTGAATGTTCTTCCTGGAAGTACTTTTACAAAGTGTGCCATTAAACTTCCTTTGTGAAGGCTTGGGTGTCTGTTGAATAATACAACATCTCCATCTCTTAAATGTCTTTCAACTTTGTATCCTGGAGTTATTTCATTAAGTATTTCTTCTCTTAACTCAGAAGTAATCTTTTTTCTTTTTCCATCTGGTCTGATAACATAATTTGCACCAGGATATTCTTCTCCTTTTTCAACAAGTTTTTTCATGTAATCAATATTAATGTCATTAACAGTTTCAGCAACAGTTACAACTTTTGCAACTTCATATGGAACACCAACTTCATTGATTTTGATGTAAGGGTCTGGAGAAACAACTGTTCTTGCAGAATAGTTAACTCTTTTACCTGCAAGGTTTTTTCTGATTCTTCCCTCTTTACCCTTGATTCTTTCAGTGATTGTTTTTAATGGCTGTCCGCTTCTGTGTCTTGCAGGAGGAATTCTTGCAACAGTGTTGTCAAAGAATGTTGTTATGTGGAATTGAAGCAAGTCCCATAAATCTTCAATAATAACTTCAGGTGCACCTGCATTTAAATTTTCCCAAAGTCTTTGATTAGCTCTAATAATATCAGATAACTTGTGAGTTAAGTCATCTTCACTTCTTTCACCGCTTTCAAGAATAATGCTTGGTCTTACTGTTACAGGTGGAACCAAAAGAGCTGTTAAAATTGCCCATTCAGGTCTAACGCTTTCAGCATCAACACCAATCTTCTTTAATTCTTTGTCAGGAATATTTACAAGAATTTCTCTTACTCTTGTTGGAAATAATCTCTTTTTTCCAATAAGGAAACTTGTTGGCTTGTCTACCTTAACTTTTTCATGAATAGCTCCACAGTGAGGGCAAGTCTTTGCATCCTTTGCTTTCTTTGCTCTGTCCGCAATGGAATATTTTGTCATATCCTTTTCATTAAGCAAAAGCATTCCGCATTCATGGCAGAAGCATCTTAATCCTAATTCAATTAAAGGAACATATTTCAAATGAATAACAGGTCTTGCCAATTCAATTCTTCCAGGGTGTCCAAGGCATTCTTTTAGCCTTCCACCGCAAGTTCTACATCTGACTCCAGGGTCAATTGCACCTAATCTTAAATCCATAAGTCCACCATCAACAGGATATCCGTCGATATCATAAAGTTCAGGTGTAACTATCTTTGCTGAAGAGATTTTTTTAATTTCCTCTGGACTAAATAATGTGAAACGAATCTCATTGATTTTCTTTCTTACAGCTTTTTGCATTTTATTTTTTGTCTCCTGATGTTTTTATTGTTTTACTATTGTTCATATTTATTTTTCAATCCAAACTTAGTATGGATGTGCAATCCTTGAAGTTCTTCAAGTAAAAGTTTGAATGCGTATGAAACTTCAACAGGCTCTGCATCTTCAGAACCGCAGATTGGGCAAACAATCTTATTTCTTATATTATCTTGTATTGCAATTGCTCCGCACTTAGTACATATGTTTAATACAACTTTGTCTGAATCATATCTTTCTTTTAACAATAAAGATGAACCATGTGCAACTAATGCTTGCTGCTCCATTTCTCCAAGTCTTAATGCTCCCCCTCTGGATCTTCCTTCAACTGGCTGTCTTGTTAAAAGAGCAATCTTACCAGAAGCTCTTCCATGGATTTTGTTTCCAACCATGTGCTTTAATTTCAAGTAATAAATATCTCCAACAAAGATTTTAACTTCGAATTTCTTTCCTGTAACTCCATTGTACATTGTTTCTTTACCATCAAATCTGAATCCCATTGAAGTTAATTGTTCTTCAAGTTCTTCCTTTGTCTCTCCAGAGAAAGGTGTACCGTCGACAATTTCTCCTCTTAAGCTACCAACCTTACCTGCAAGTAACTCAAGCAAATATCCGACAGTCATTCTACTTGGCAAACCATGAGGATTGAATAAAACATCTGGTTTAATTCCTCTTGAGGTGAATGGAATATCATTTTCAGGAATAAGTGCTCCAATAACTCCTTTCTGTCCGTGAGCAGTTGCGAATTTATCTCCAATTTCTGGAATACGTGGGTCTCTTGTTTTAAGCTGAACAATTTTGTTTCCTTCTGCATCTTCAGTTATGAATATAGCTTCAACAATTCCTCTTTCTTCTTGTCTCATTGTTACACTAGATTCTTTTCTTGTTTTGATTGAAATTTCTCTTGCTTCAGATAAGAATTTTGGAGGTGAAACCTTACCAATTAAAACATCTCCGCCGAAAACTTCTGCTTCAGGATAGGTTATACCATCGCTTTCAAGGAATCTGTAACTTGATTCCATTCTGTATCCAGAAGAATCTTTTTCAGGAATTAAAATTTCATCTCTTAATCCACCTGAGTATTTCATTTCAACAGCAGTGTATGGGCGGAAGTAGAAACTTCTTCCAACTCCACGGTCGATACTTCCTTTATTGAATACAAGAGCATCTTCCATATTGTATCCGTCGTGTGTCATAATTGCAACAATTAAATTTTGCCCTGCAGGATATGTGTTTAATGTGTCATAAACAAAACTTCTTACAATTGGACGTTGAGGATATTGCAAGATTGAAACATCTGTATCAACTCTGCACAAATAATTTGCAGCATAGATTCCTAATGCCTGCTTCTGAGTTTTACTTCCTCTGTTAAGTCTTGAACTCTGGTTGTGATTTCCGTATGGAACAAGTCCGGTGATAACTCCAAACAAGTCCATGGAATCTATTTCAAGATGAGTGTGTTCAGGTGTTAATTCTTCTTTGTAAATTGCAACAAGTGCGTTTTCTTCTTCTGCAGCGTCGATGTATTCAATTATTCCTTTTGTGATTAATCCTTCCCAGTTAAGATTTCCTTGTTCAATTTGAACTAAGTGTTCATCTGTTAATTTGGAAATTCCATTATCTGCGATAATAACTGGTCTTAAAACTCTTCCAGGTTCTGTGGAAATTAAAACAGATTCTCCTTCTTCATAGTTTCTTACGCTTAATTCAACAGGAAGTTTTCCTGTTCTTCTTTTTTCTCTAAGTGTTTCAACAAATGCTCTTGAATTTTTGATTGTTCCAATGAATCTTCCATTATAGAAAACATCTATTCCTTCAAATCCATCTCTTACTAATCCTTCTTTTTCAAGTTCAGAAATGAATGATTCTTCATTTAAATCAACTCTTGTTGAAATTCTACTTAAAATTGCAAGGTTCTTTCTTAATCCGATTTCTCCTCCTTCTGGAGTTTCAACAGGGCAGAATCTTCCGTAGTGAGTTGGATTCAATGTTCTTGCTGCAAAGTTTTCCTGGTCACTTGGAAGCATGCTGGCAACTCTTTGCAATTGAGAAATAATTGCTAGATAATTTGTTTTATCCATATTCTGAGTGATACCGCTTCTTTCTCCAACCCAGCTACCTGTTGCAATAGCAGATTCCATTCTATGTGTGAACAAAGTGGATTTGGAAATAACTCTTAATGAAGAGAATTTCTTTCTTTTCAATGCTTTTTGCAATGAATATTGAACATCTCTAAGAAGTATTGTTAAGTTAACTCTGAACAAACTGGATAATAAATCTCCAGATAATCTTACTCTTTTGTTTGCATAGTGGTCTTTGTAAGTTATTAATTTAGGATTTTCTTTAGCAAGCAAAAATTGTTTTATGAATTTGCACAATGAAACAGCTTTCTTTATTCTATCTTCTTTCTTTTGTCCAATGTGAGGAAACAAGAAAGAATCAATTCTTTGCTTTACTCTGTCAAGAATTTCTTTTTTAGTTCCTTGCAAATTTGTTTTTTCTGCGATGTACATCATTGCATCTTCTTTTGTTGCAAGGTTAACAAATTCGTACAAGTTAACAATAACACTGTCTGTGTTTTTTCCAATATACTGTGAAATTTCAGATTCTTTTGTTAATCCCAATGCTTTCAATAATACAATTGCAGGAATGTCTCTAAATCTTGAGAATGAAACATTTAGCAAACCTTCTTTGCTTTCAGAAATGGTTACAGGAATTCTGTATGTTCCTCTTAATGAAAATAATCTTAATGTTAAACTGTCTTTTTTATCCTTTTCAATAAATGGTTGGTTTTCAGCCAAGTCTTCTGCCATAACCATAACTCTTTCATTTCCATTGATAATGAAATATCCTCCAGGGTCAAGAGGGTCTTCATAATTGCTTACAAGCTCTTCTTTTGGCAATCCGCTAAGGTTGCAAATTTTACTTTTTACCATAACTGGAATTCTTCCGATTTCCACTGTTTCAGAATCAATTTGCTCATTTCTTTTAACACTTAATTCCAGATAAACAGGAGCAGAATAAGTTAAATTTCTTAATCTTGCTTCATAAGGCATAATTTGAGAAGTGCTTCCATCTGCTTCAGTTATTTGAGGTCTTCCGACGCTGATTTTGCCAAAGCTTATTTGGAATTCTTCATTTTCAATGCTTTCGGAAACTTCATTTACAATTTCCTGCATTCTTTTTTCAATAAAATCATTAAAAGAAGTAACATTGGATGAAACTAAAGAGTGTTCTTGAAGATATTTTTTTACAATCAAGTGTTTTTCTTTTGCCATGGTTTCTTAGTTATTCATCAATTTCCTAAAGTTAAACAACAACTCTGAAGTATTCTTCAATTTTGTCGCCTTCCTTCCTTTCAATCTTGATTACATCACCAACATTGCATCCTTCAGGCAATGCAGGATCCGTCGACAAAATCTTTGGAAGTTGAGCTTTAGATATATTTAATTCTGTGAGAAGCTTTTCAGAATCTTTCTCATTGAGTTTGAAATGTTTTGGTTGAAGGATATGCATTTGCTTTTTAGGAAGTTTTTAAAATTTTTGCCTAGTTCTCACAAACCAACTAGATAATGAAATCTACCAAAAATCCATTTAAAAAGGTTTCGGGTGGGCATTATTTCAAAAGAAATACGATTTTTGAGTTTAAAAGGTTTGTTTTTTGCCTCTTTCCACTCAAATTGAATATTAAATGGCCCCGATGGGATTTGAACCCACGACACCTGGATTAAAAGTCCAGTGCTCTAACCAGGCTGAGCTACGGAGCCATTAAAGAACATAAATATATTTCATTTAAAAAGTATTCTGTAGAATACTTTTATAGTTTCTAACCAAAAATAAAATTAAATTAAATTATCAATTCTACTTTCAAATTCTTCTTTGTTCATCGAACCTGTGAACTGTTCAACAATTTCTCCGTCTTTGAATAAGATGAATGTAGGGATAGAGCGAATTTCGAATTTTCTTGTTATCTCGGGGTTATCTTCAATATTGACTTTTCCGAATTTAACTTTGCCTTGAAATTCTTCTGCAAGTTCTTCAACAATTGGAGCCATCATAAGGCAAGGCATACACCATTCAGCGAAGAAGTCAACTAGTACAAATCCTTTATCTGTGTATTTTTCAAATTCGCCATTTGTGAGTTCAGGCACAATTTCTCCAGTTATTTTCTTTGCCATTTTGTTTTTTTGTTGATTGTTCAATTAAGTTTAATTTACAAAATATCAAAACATGATTTATAAAAGTTTTCCCGAAAACTTTTAATGTTTTTTTCTTAATCTCAATTAAATCTTACTTGCAGAAAAGTCCAAACAGACTGAATCGGTTTTTGGAGTGTATTGAGTGTATTTGACACCTGCCTGGTCAAACATTATCTTGGAAGCTTTTACAGGATCTGTTAAAGCGTATTTGTCAGATAAATAAAGAACTTGTTTTATCCCTGATTGAATTATTGCCTTAGCGCATTCGTTGCAAGGGAAAAGAGGAACATAAATTCTGCAGTTTTTCAAATCAGCATTTGCACTATTTAATATTGCATTTAATTCCGCATGACAAACATAAAGGTACTTTGTTTCTAAAGGATTTCCCTCTCGTGCCCAAGGAAGTTTTTCGTCTGAGCATCCGATTGGAAATCCATTGTATCCAATTCCTGCGATTTTATTTTCCGGTGTGACAATGCAAGCTCCGACTTGTGTTCCAGGATCTTTGCTTCTTTTTGCAGAAAGCAATGCAATTCCCATGAAATAATCGTCCCAAGAAATGTAGCCTTCTCTTTTTGTTACAGAGGTTTTTTGAGTCTCTGTGTTTGTAGGATTTTCTTTTTTTATTTCCTTAATTTTAAGTGGTTCCTCTTTAAATCCAATATGTTCCAAAAGAAGATTAATGTCGTTCTCTAAATCGTCCATATTTCCATTATTGAGAATTGTAACATCTGCAAGCTGAATGCAATTTTTTAGATTTTGTTTTGTAGGATCAGCTGAAAACATTTCGTTTTGTTCATCAAGCATAAACTGTTCAAAACTTACATTGTCTGTTGGCCCGTTTCTTTGCTTCACCCTTTCGTATCTTAATTGAGCATCAGCATCAACAGCGATTAAAAAGAAATTTCCCTTTCTTCTCAAAGCCATAATTTCCCCAACCGTTCGCAAGCTTTCAATAACTGCATTTCCTTCTTGTCTAAGCGCTTTTTCAAAAAGTTGTTCAGCAATATAACTGCTAGTATTGAGGTATCTCAATTGATTTCCAACAGAAATTAAGCTTTCTCTACTTACACTCATGCCTCTTCTTACAATTTCTTCAGAAATAAAATCTCTAGCAGAATAATGTGTGAAACCTTTCTTTTTCAAAAATTCAACAACAGTGCCTTTTCCAGCACCATTTGTTCCGGTTAATCCGATAATCATAATATTTTTTGTTTTAGTTTATTTATAATAATTATTATACTGTTTTCCATTAATTAAATCAGTCTTTATTGAATAAATGTGAAAAGCAGTTTGTACAAAAACCAGCCGAGGGCAATGTAATAAAAAAAGCTCGAGAAGTGGAATAGTACAACAAAGAGTATGTACACTCCTATAACCGAGTCAAGTATGCTCATTATATCTCTAAAAAGCAGTCCTTTCAGGATAAGATAACCTGCAGACATAACTAAAAGTTGAGTGAGAAATACGACATTAAGCTGAGCTAAAGTTAAGGCAAACAATGCAATCAAATCCAATCCCATTAAAATCCAAACAAGCATTTTAAAATTCAATACCCTCCCTTGCGTCAATTCCTTCATCAAAAGGATGCTTTATTTTTTTAACTTCTGAAACATAATCTGCTAGTGCAAGTATAGAATTAGGGATATCTCTTCCAGTAAGCACGAGTTCAGTGTTTTTAGGTTTGTTTTTCACAATCTCAACAGCAAATTCTTCATTTATTAATCCTTGTTTTATTCCCGGCCCGATTTCATCAATTAAAACAACATCATATTTCTCAATATCATGGAGCGCACTATCTAAAAAAATCTTCAATTCATTTTTTAGTCCCTCCACTTCTTCTGGGGTGTATTCCTTGAAAAAAGGATGTGCAGGTTTAAACTGAAGATAATCTATTTTGGATTTTTCAAGAAAAAATTGCTCCCCCGTGTCTCTTTTGAAAAGCTGAATAACTTTAACACTTAATCCTCTTCCAAGTGAACGAATCAGCAGCCCCATTGCCATGGAAGTTTTGCCTTTTCCATCGCCAACATAAACATGGACAAGCCCTAAATCTTGTTTCATTTTAATCTAATTGAAGTTGTACAATTAGAATTGTTCAAAACTTTATAAGAATTATTATAATAAAAAATAAAAAAGAAAAAAATGAGAAATCGAGAATTATTTAGAATTCTCTATAGCGTATGAAATAAGATTTCTTAAGAACCAAGCACTGCCCAGAGTAAAAACATTCACTATAATGTAAAAAATATACCAAACCAGGTTATCTGCTTTATACTCTCTAGCTTTTTTTGTTGCCATCTTAACCTCCGTTTAAGATAATATGCAAAAGAGTTTTAAAAAGGTTTGGAAACCCTCGGAAAATAGTTACAATGAAAATTACGAGCACTTGCTGTATCCGCAATCAAAACAAGTTGGTTCAGAGCATCCGGAAACCATTCCAACATTAGAACTGAAGCATTTTGAGCAATACAAATGCCCTTTTTCTTTTGGAATAACTTGGTCAATAGATTTGGCAGTTTCTTGTTTTTGAGAATTATTCACAAATCCTGTTGCAATTCCATGATTATTTCCATTAGGAGTGTTTATTCCGATAGGCGAGCCAATTGTTCCGTTGGGAATGTTATTTCCATTTCCTTCTGCAGGAACAAGTTTTCCTGTTTTGATTAAATGATTTTTCAAAGCAACAGAGATTGCATGAGGAATAGAATCAATTCTATTTTTTCCAAATCCGTATGGGCTTTCAGATTTAACTGAGTTCAAATGTTTTAGCACTCTTACAGGGTCTCCTCCAAATTCAAAGTATTTTGAAAGGATAATTGCAAGAGCTGTTGACAAGCCAGAAATTTCTGTTCCAGCAGGAGTTATATTCACAAAAACTTTTGTTGGCCCTTCTTCAGTATAGTTTATATGAATATGAACAGGCCCGTGCCCTGTTTGAATTAAATAATAATCTGAAAATTCAGGCAAATCTTTTTTCTCTTCTTTCTTTTTTTCTTTAGGAGAATCTTTTATATTAAGAACTTGAAATTGTTTGCTTCCGTCTCTGTAAACAGTCACACCTTTCGCGCCGTTTTCATAAGCAAGCATGTAAACTTTTTCAACGTCATCAGCAGTTGCTTCATTTCTCAAATTAACGGTTTTTGAAACAGCATTGTCTGTATATTTTTGGAATGCACACTGAGTTAAAACATGCTCTTCAGGGCTTAAATCATGAGCTGTTAAAAATAATCTTTGAATTCTTTCCGGAACTTCTTTTATTCCTAAAAGTGTTTTGTGATTATTGCTAATTTTAGTGTAAAGTTCTTCTTTAGTTAATCCGAAATATCTGTTCTCTTTCGCTATTTTATCAAAAAGAGGATTTACTTCAAAGAATGTGTCTTCTTTTTTTGGAGTTTCATTTCTTTTTAGTGCATCAATTCCCGCAGCGTTATATCTAACATAAGCTACTGCAAAGAAAGGTTCAATTCCAGCTCCTTGCAAACCTGCGGTTATTCCAATTGTTCCTGTTGGCGCAATTGTTGTTCTGGCTGAATTTCTTGGGAATGCTTCTTTACCTTTGAAATGTTCTCCAGATTTGTCATAAATTGAATTTTTCCAAGCAGGGAAGACTCCTCGCGATTCAGCAAGTTTTTCAGAAGCATGCAAAGATTCTTCATTAATAAATTTCATAAGCTCTTCTGCTTTTCTCAAAGAATCGCGCGAACCGTAAGGAATTCCAAGCAAAACCAAAGATTCTGCCCAGCCCATTATTCCAAGCCCAATTCTTCTTGTTTTTTTAGCCATCTCTTCGATTTGTGGAAGAGGATAATCATTTACATCAATAACATTATCCAAGAAATGAATTGAATCATGAACGCATTCTTTCAGGGATGCATAATCAAAATCACTTCCATCTTTCTTAACGAATTTTGAAAGATTAATTGAACCTAAATTACAGGGTTCATAAGGAAGAAGTGGCTGTTCTCCGCAAGGATTTGTCGACTCAATCTCCCCCAAGTTCGGAGTGGGGTTGCTCATAGTATTATTTATTCGGTCAATAAGGATTATTCCTGGGTCTCCTGTTTCCCAAGCGCCATGAACTAATTTTTTCCAAACATCGCGTGCGTTTAATGTTCCAACAACTTGCTTGTCTCTTGGATTTATTAATTCGTAATCTTCATTATTTTTCACTGCATTCATGAATTTGTCATCAATTGTAACAGAAATATTGAAGTTTTCCATCACTCCTTGTGTTTTTTTCATATCAATAAAATCTAAAATATTGGGATGAGTATAATGTAGAATTCCCATGTTCGCACCTCTTCTTGTTCCACCTTGTTTTACTACTTCTGTGGATTTGTCAAAAATTTGCATAAATGAAAGAGGGCCAGATGAAATTCCTTTTGTTGTTTTAACAACATCATTTGAAGGACGAAGACGTGAGAATGAGAATCCTGTTCCGCCTCCGCTTTTATGGATGAGTGCCATATTTGTAACAGCTCCGTAAATTCCTTCAATAGAATCTTCAACAGGCAGAACATAGCAAGCACTAAGCTGTTGCAAGTCTCTTCCTGCATTCATTAATGTTGGAGAATTTGGAAGGAATTTGAGATTTGAAAGCATTTCATAAAATCTTTTTTCAGTTTCAACGATTATTTCAGGGTTTCTTTTATTTGCAGATTCCATAGCATCAACAAATCTTTTGAAATTTTGATGAAGCTGGTCTTGGGTTGTTAATCCGTTGTGAAGAAGATATGTTGTGTAAACTTTTCCATTGAAATCATGCAGCATCTTTTTGTAGTTCAATCCCGCAAAAATTTCATCTTTATTTATTTGTTCAGAATGGATTAAATCTCCGAGAGCAATATTATGGCAGACATTATGCAACCAGTCTTCAACTGTTGGCGAATTTCTCAAATACTTGTCTTTAATAACCTTAATTTGATTTTCGCTTAAATCGAGATTTGTTATCTTGTTTGCCTCTTCCATTTTGTTTTTTGTGTGTATGTGTTTTTAATGTTTTGTTTAGTTTATTATGTGCTTTTAAGAGATTACTTCAAAGATTTTATTTCTCTGTTGAAATCTTTTAAGTCTTTGAAATCTCTATACACTGACGCGAATCTTATATAAGCAATATTGTCCACTGCTTTGATTTTTTTCATTACAATCTCCCCGATTGTTGAGCTCTTCACTTCCTTTTCGCCTTTTTTTCTGAGTTCTTCTTCAATTTCATTTATCATCTTGTCAATTCTTTCTTGTGATACCGGGCGTTTTTCAAATGCTCTTTCAATTCCGCGCTCTAACTTCTCTCTTTGGAATTTTTGCCTGCTCCCATCTTTTTTTATCACCCAAAGTTCTCCTTTTTCAATGCGTTCGTAGGTTGTGAACCTTTTTTTGCATTTCAAGCACTCTCTTCGCCTTCTTATTTCCTCAGGAAGGTTTCGTTTATTGGTAACTTTTGAGCTTTTATTTGAACAATATGGGCATTTCATTATATACAACCTATTGTACTTTGCCTGTAATATTTATCTACAGGTAGTATATTAACACTGCTTTAAACTATTTTGTATTTAAACATTTAGATATACTTTTATGTGATAACATGATACATGATAAATGATAATACTCTCAATAAAAACAAAATCAGATTTGGAGTCCTTTTCTTTTACTTTAGATAATTTAGATAAGCTATCCAAGTTTCTAGGGGGAGAACTACTTTTTCACGTTTCATCGTATCTTTTAAGATTTTTACTTCGTCAGATTCAATCACAAATTTTGTTGGAATAATCTCTCTCTTACGTTCTTCCACTGGGCGAGTCTTCTTTAAATTTTTTAAAGTTTGACGAATCTCTTTTAAATTTTTTAAAGTTTGACGTGTCTCTTCTAAATATTTTAGAGCTGCTTGATACTCTGGAGACTTTTCAAGCTCCTCTCTTCTTTGCTGCATTTCTTCTAATTTTTTTTGCAAATTCCTACCTTGAGGAGACCTTTCAAATTTTTGGATAATTTCAAAATAGCTACAAGGATCAAATTCAGGTAAATTTACTTTTCTTCCTGTGTCTGCATCAACATAAACTTTTTTATAATCATTTTTTCCATATCCCGGAAAATAATGTTCAAGGATGTATTTTTTCAGTTCCTCTGGGCCTTTTTCGCGTGCTTTATCTACCGGTGTTTCAGTTGAAATTACTTTCTTATCTAAGCTTTTCATATTAATTCTCCGATATCCTTATTTATAAAAATGATTATGATGGTATAATCTGATATTTTCAACAATTACAAAATTAAAATTCAATTTCTTTTCTCTCTTATTTCTTAGTTAAGATTTTCCATTCCAACCACTTCACACGTATTCTTTTCTGTTGAATCATCTGAAATGTCTGAAAAAGGGCTATGACTGTCTGGTTTAACCGACTTTCTTTTGTAAATCTTATAGTTTATTTTTTGATGCTTTAAAGGATAAGTTCCATAATGAGGGCATCTTCTATTAAAACAAGTTTGCTCATCAATTATGACTCCGATGTGAGGATAATAATTGCACATTGGCAGATAATATTCTCCTTTGTCATTAACTCGAATTAGCGTATTGGTATTAAGAACAAAACTTTCAAGCCCTTTTTTATGCCTCTTACTCATCCAAACTTTTTCTTTTTCAGCTTTTATTAACCTTTCTTTTATTTTGAATTCACCGTCGGGATTCGGCAATCTATTTTTTCAAATTATTTTTTATTTTTAGAACTCTTTTCTTTTTCAGAATACTCATCTAATGCTTTTTTCAAAGATTTGAGTGCAAGCACAATGCAATGAAGCTTTTGTTTAGGACATCCTTCTAAATGTCTCGCAATATCTTCTTCTGTAAGTTTTCGCGCTTCATCAACTGTTTTTCCTTGAACAAGTTTTGTTGCAGCAGAGCCTGCAGAAAGTCCCCCAGCACAGCAAGTTGCTTGGAATTTTATGTCTTTGATTCTATTTTTTTCAACTTTAAGAGTAAAAGTCATAACATCTCCGCAGATTCCCATGTAAGTGGATTCAACATCTGGATTCTCAATTTTTCCCAAGTTAGTTTTGTCTGTGTAATATTCAATAGCTTTTTCAGAATAACCTGATTTTCTGAGCATCTCTTCAATTTCTTTTTTAGTTGCCATTTTTATTCCTCTTCACTTTCTGTGTTATTTATTTTATTTAACTTATTATTCAACTTTTCAACAAGTTCATCAGGGTCAATCCCATGAACAAAAGCTCCTTCTTCGATTGTTTCACGCCTTGCCATAGGGCATCCAGCACAAAACATTCCCTCTAAAGCAAGCTCATCTCCAAGTTCAGGGTCTAAGTCCATAATTTCACCCATTGTTGTTTTCTTTGTTATCTTTTGTTTTGTCATTTTGTCACTCACTTTTTTGTTTTAAAGACACTTTCAATTTCTTTTATTCTTTTAATAACTTTTGGCAGCATTTCAAGCACAAAATCAATTTCTTTTTCAGCGGTGTATTTGCTTAATGTTATTCTAATTGCGTTTCCAACATCGTCTAGAGAGCAGCCAAGAGCAATTAAAACATGATTTGGGCCTTGTGAATGAGACAAGCAAGCAGAGCCTGTTGAAGTGTAAACTCCATAACTTTGCAAGAATTCACCGACAGCTTCTCCGTCCAGTTCTTTGAATATGAAATTTGCATTGTTGCATAATCTTTTTTTGCCTTCTTTTGGACCATTTAATCGTATTCCAGGCAGTTTCAATACCCCCTTAATGAGTTTATCTCTTAGTTCACTCATTCTTTGAACATCCAGTGAATTTGAAATTTCCACTGCGCGCGCAAAGCCAACAACTCCTGCAACATTTTCTGTTCCGCTTCTGATTCCATTTTCATGCCCTCCACCATGCTGAACAGGTACAACGTGAGCTTCAATTCCTTTTTTAATATAAATCGCACCTACTCCTTTTGGTCCATGAATCTTATGAGCATTAAGTGTCATCAGGTCTATTTTTTGCTGTTTTACATCGATAAAACTCTTTGTAAAGCTCTGACAAGCATCTGTGTGGAATAAAACACCTTTCTTGCTGCAAATCTCTCCAATAGCCTTTAAATCTTGAATTGTACCTATTTCATTGTTAGCATGAATTATTGAAACAACAATCGTTTTCTTTGTAATGGCTTTTTCCAGTTGTTTTAAATCAATAAAACCTTCAGAGTCAACATCAAGATAAGTTATCTTAGCACCTTGCGTTTTCAGCCATTCACAAACATTAATCACAGAAGCGTGTTCGATTTTTGTGGTGATAATGTGATTTTTCTTCGGGTAATTTCCATAAAATAAACCTTTTAGCGCAAGATTATTTGACTCTGTGCCTCCAGAAGTAAAGTAAATTTCATCTTTTTCAGCATTAATTGCGTGCGCAATAACACTTCTGCTTTGTTCTAGCGCACGTTTAGCTTGTTTTCCAAATGCATGAGAAGACGAAGCATTGCCATAATCTTTTCTAAAATAAGGAATCATTGCTTCCAGCACGCGCTCATCAATTCGCGTTGTTGCAGCATTATCTAAATAAATCTCTCTTTGTGCTTGTTTATTCTCTGTATGGTTCAGTCTATTCTTATTGCTAAATACTTTTTTCATCATGAAATAAACTAAAATAAAGAATTATTAAATGTTTTTGTTAATGAAGAATTATCTACAAGAATCTGTATAAGCACAATCAGCGCATTCACAATTTTCGGAAGAGTCACATTTTCCATCTCCGCAGCAATACTTCCAAGAAGCGCAAGTAGCATATCCTTTATTCTTACAAGCTTGTATCTTTTCACCTTGGCCTGCAAAGTCATTTTGATATTTGTATTCACAAGATGTTTCGTAATATTCTTCACAGTCTTCACAAGTATAAGTCTCTGTTTCTTGAGGAGTCAAATCTGGTTCTTCTATTCCTTCTTCAACTTCTTTTGTTGTTTTGCAAGTAACTTCTGCAATCAAAGACAAAGAATTTTCACTGCCCCCTTCTTTTAAGTAATAAATGTATTCTGTAGAACTTGTTAATCCTCCATCAATATAACTTCCTTTTCCACTTGGGACACATCCTAATTGAGTAACTTTAGAATAACCTGTTACAGTTTGGCACCATCCAGTTCCTTCTCTTGTGCAAGAATCTTTTTCATGATTTCCGAATGTTTGAGTGTCAGTTTCACATTGTTTACAAAAAGTAACTTTAGGGTACTTTTCGCTAGTACTTGCTAGCCAACTTTTGTAGTTAGTCCATCCTTCAGGGCAGAAAGGGCCTGTAGCAGTGTTAAGATATTTTGAAGAAATACTGTTTGGAACATTGTATACATAAAAGATATTTTCTTCATCTTTCTTTTGTTCTGTTAATCTTGGAGGAAGCAATGTTACTTTTTTACCACCTCTAAATAAAGTTACTTCTACATTTGGATTCTCAGATTCATATTCATAAGTTAATTTAATACTGTTAGAACTTATTTGAGAGCAAGTTAATTTTCCAGAAATATCTGAATTTTCATTTGATATCTTTTCTTCACATTTAGCAGTACAACATTCAGCTCCTTCAGAATCTAATTTAGTTTTTTCACTGCATTCTTCATCTTCTTCACAAACTGTTCCTTCCATCTCCTCGCAAGTTTCATCATTAGTTACGATTTCTTCACATCCAGCAGTGCAGCATTCATCTTCATCAGAAGATTTAACAACATCCTCGCTACATTTATCTCCTTCTTCACAAACTGTTCCTTCCAGTTCTTCGCAGGTTCCTAATTCGTCTCCATTGTTATTATTATTTTCATTTGTATTAGAATTTCCAGAGTCTCCTTTTTTTCCAGTGTCTACTCCAAAGAGTTTCTTAAACCAAGTTAAAATTTTCTCCATAAAAGTCGAGCTTACACACTCGCCAGAAATACAAAGATTGCTTTGGCATTCAAAGTTATTTTCACAAGATTCAGCTTCTCCTAATTGAGAATGATATTTCAAATCTTCTCCGCAATAATTTCCATTCTTTCTATAAGATATTTGAGGGCAAGTGCCTGCGTTATTATTTGTTGGTTTTTTCTCTCCGCATTCTCCTAAACAGCATTCAACATCTTCAGAATCTAATTTAGTTTTTTCACTGCATTCTTCATCTTCTTCACAAACTGTTCCTTCCATCTCCTCACAAGTTTCATCATTAGTTACGATTTCTTCACATCCAGCAGTGCAGCATTCATCTTCATCAGAAGATTCATCAAAATCTTCACTACACTCATATCCTTCTTCACAAACTTCTCCTTCCATCTCCTCGCAAGTTTTTGTTTCATCAACTATTCCGCTTGTGCATTTTCCATCTTTACATTCAGAAGAGCAGTCAATAAATTTGTATCTTCTACATCCATTTATTTCCCCACATTGGTCTGTGTCGTAAGGAACACAATAATACTCCATCAATTTATTTGAACCTCTGCATTCGTCTTCTCTGCCTTCATATTTATTATATTCAGTTTCCCATTGAACTTTTCCAAAAATATCCGGATACTTTCCAAAATCAGAATCATAACAGAATCCGTCAGAGTTTTCTTTCACTTCTGCGCAAGTTCCTTCAAAAGGCCAAGAAACATAATCTTCATCTAAATCATAAGCAGAAAGAAGACAGTATTCTGTGTTGTCGGTGATATTAACATAAATTGAACCAATCATAACTTCTTCAGGATAATCTCCTCCACATTCACTAACATCAACAGTACATCCGAGGACAATTTTTACAGGATCATTTGGAGCAGGAATCATTCCTTTTGGAGGCATATCTGTAACTTTTCCAGTAAATCCAAAGAACTTTTTAATCCATCTTAAAACTGTTTTATTATTTGAAGAATAATTTGAGGGGTTACTATAACTATAGTTGTAAGTATAATTATAGCTATAGTTATAAGATTGGTTCTTAGGAGTAGTTTCATTTTGAGAAAAACTATAGACTCTGTCATCAGAAGGAGGAATTTTTCCAGCAGAATAATTTCCTTTTATTGCATTTCCAGTAATTCTGCTCCAAATATCATCAAACATATCCGCAGAAATAAATAATGAAGAGAATACAATAGTCAGTAAAACAATTGCAATAATTCCCTCTTTTTTCATAGCCATTAATTACTCTACAAAATTGTTCTTTATAAATTTTGTTAGATTTCAGGATATAAACTAAAAGGGTTAAACAAGAACAGGTCTTTGTATCAACGGAATATTATTAGATAAAATTATTCCAATTTTTTTAGTATTATCTTGATAATCTCTTTTTGCCCAATTGAAGTTTCCAGTGTGATAACTTCCCAATAATCTCCAATGGTGAGAATTTGTATCCTGAGTTAGTCCTATCCAGTCATTTGAGAGAATGTATCCCAATGCCTTTTCGTCCCAGCTAGAATTCTTCTTCAATAATTCAAAATCATTTGTTTTAAGACAAGCAATTGTATCTAAATCCCAGACTCCCCAGTCATATGCATTTCTCTTCATTTCTTCGAAATTATCTGTTCCAACACAAGATAAAACTCGTGTTTCCCACTCTCGTTCTCTTGCATTCATAGCTTTGAAGTCTAGATTTCCCTTAGAATATCCTGCCATTCTAAATAAAATCTTATCACTCTCAACCAATCCTGCAAAATTTTTGTTAGCAAGATGCCCTATTTCTCTTAAAAGTGTGTGTGAGTCTTGTTCCATTCCAGTAAAATCTTTTGTAAGATAATAACCAATTTGTCTAGTGCTGTAATGTTCATCTTTTTTCATTTTGTCTAAATCGTTTCCAAGAACATATCCTATTTCTCTAAAATCAGAGTTTCCTTCTTTCTGTAACCCTGAAAAATCTTCTGAAGCAAGTTTTGCAGCAACCCTTAAGGATTCATCTTCACATTTAGCCATCTCCGCAAAACTGAAATTTCCTTTTTTATCTGTAAATCTATTTTTTAATGCCCAAAGGTAAAATTCTGTTGGTGCGTTCCTAAGCGTAACTTCTAAAGAATCGGAATTTCGAATTCGATTATAATAACTTCCATACTCATCAACTGAGGGTAAATCTTTGAATAAAAAATCCAATTTTCCGCTGTTCCAAGAATCTTTTATCTCGGGAGGCAAGTCTTTTGACCAAAGAAACGTTTCATAAGCCGCAACCCAAGCCTTCGCAGTGTGTTTTAAATCAAAGTAATCAATAATTGCTTCTTCATCTAAGCTTTTTCTTTTTTTAGAACCAAATAATTTTCTCCCCCTTGGAGAGTTTAATTGCTCTTCAGTTAAATAAAAGATGTCTGAGCCAGATTCAATCCAAGAAATGTAATTTCCCATTTAAATTTTAATTTTTTATTTCTTTATAACTATTGTTATTCTGAGTTATGCTCAATTAGAAAGGATACAAAATAGAATATCTACCCGTAAGGAATCGAAGTATTTTTTAGTATGGGCACGGAGGGAATCGAACCCCCAGCTGATGGTCTGGAGCCATCTATTTTGCCATTAAACTACGCACCCGCTATTAGCATATCTGTATTTGTCTAAATAATAGGTATACTATAATAAATCCAATAAATCGAGAATTTAAAGCTTTTTGTCAAGAATCTTTATCTCTTTTATTTCCTCATCAGAAACCGCTGCGCCTTTTGAACGCATTGCATAAAGAGCAGCATCAAGAAGCTCTGAATTTTTTATATTCAAAAGTCCTTTTTTGTAAGCAACATAAATCAGTTCTGTTGATCTAATAAAATTAAATCCCTTAAAGGGTTCATATCCTTCTTTGTTAAATTTGATTTTAATATGAAGTTTTTTTTCAAGAAGTTCTTTGAGGTTCTCTGGTTTTTCGCAAAGCATTCTCGTTGTTCTTTCATCTGTTGCAATTACAATTTCAGTTTGCGAACTTTTTTCTTTTAATAGTTGTGCTAATGCAAGGCAAGATGCCTCACCTGAATCAATAAGATGAACTTTTCTTCTTTCTTTGTAAAAATCTCCGTCGAAAATGCCATTTGCAATTTCTAAAAGCTCTTTTGTTTTTTTTGAAACATCTTTTTTTGAGATTCCCAATGATTCCGGTTCTTCAAGAATTTTCCTATCGCACAAATCCTTTATTTGAAGAGCTTCAAGTTTGAACCTTCTAATGTTCATCGGTTTGTAAATTATTTCTTCTTTAACTTCTTCAGTTACAATAAATTTGCCTTTGAAAATTGATTTTAAATCCGCAATTTCTTCAAGAAGCCCGTTCATTGCGAAGCTAATTAATGTGCTCGAATCAAAG
>JAKLIN010000030.1 GCA_022709585.1 Nanobdellota archaeon
GAATGCAAACGATCTTTTCGCTGTTTTTTCTTTTTTAGTTATTGCAAGTATTGTTAGATAAAAGAATCTCCCTCCATCAAATAACCCTGCTGGAAGCATATTCATTAATGCTGCACTTAAACTGACGATGATAATCCACCAAATTAAATTGTAAACAAAGATGCTGAATTCGCCGAGTCTTGGAGAATAATACAAGTAAGGTTTTCTAAATGAAGTTGCTTGATACATTTTTTGTAAGAAAGTTTCAGATTCATAATCTAAAAATCCCACGCCAATCCAAGCAAGAGTTTCATTTTCAGGATTTTTTCCAAGGATAATATCTTTATTGTAAGGTTTATTATCATCTCCTAAGACTGTTAAGGTAACTTTGTCTCCCGGAGAGTAATTTAATAATTCTTCAGCAAGTTTTTCATAACTATCCACTTTAATATTATTTATTTTGAAAATCACACTTTCTAAATCTGTTCGAATTGCAGGAGAATCTTGATAAACAACAATCAAGCCTTCATTTTCTTTTTGAGCTAAAAGCAAATCATAACTTACAACATAAGTTTTGTTTAGCACTTTAATTTCGCTTATTCCGGCACTTTTATTGGATAATTCTAATAATTTATTGTAATCATAATCCAATAATCCCAAATCCGTTTCCCCTATTGAAGAAATCATCGAAGCATTAACAATTGTTTGAGCGTAAGTGTTAAACACAATGCCTGATGGTGCAAAAGCCAAAAAGAAGAACCCCCAAAGCACGAGCAAAAAGAAAATTGAAGTTAAAATATTTGCAAAGGTTCCTGCAGATAAAATTGTCATTTGATCAAATGGTTTCTTTTTTGCCATTTCTTTTTCATCTGGCTCAACAAATGCAGCTAAGAAAACAGGAAGAAAGAAAGGGAAAAACCCAAATCCTGTGTTTTTGATTTTAACTTTAACTCTGGCTGCAAAAATTCCATGAGCGAATTCGTGAGTTATTGCAATTACTGCTATAATTAGAATCCAATAAGTGAAATAAAAGGGAGGCAAGTAATCCAACTTAAACATTTGAGGAATGTACGGAACTAAAGGCATAATTGGGGGGACTTTTATTTGCCTTACAACATCCGCGTGAAAGATATAAATCCAAACAAGTCTTCCAAAGAGATAAATTATCCCTGCCATAAGCAAATAGCCGACAGTTACTGAAATATAGCTTAAAACATCTAAAAGCTTCTTGTATTTTTTCCCAATGTGCTCAATTAATCTTATTCCCCAATTGGTTTTGTAAAGAAGCATTAGCCCTTCTTTTTTGACGTGTTTTCGATTTTTGTACAGAAGTATTCCTACTGTGATTGCGAATAATACCAGAAATCCAATATCGTAAGCTAAAAAACTCATCTTTTTATTTTCTCTTAATTGGTCTGAATGCACCCTTTTTACATTTCCTGCATCTAACTTTACCTTTTAAGATTTTTTGTGGATCAGCTCGCATTTTTGTTTTGCAAGCTTTGCAAACAAATACGTTCTTGAATTCTCTATTCATTGTTTCAGCTATTTTTGCCATTTTATGCTTTCCTCTTAATTACTTTAATACCTTCAATATCCCAATATTCAACATTTGAGTTGATTTCAAGTTCAGCTCTTATTTCTTCATCAGGACAGTCAAGCTCTAATGTTTCAAAGCTTTCCAAATCCATTAATCCAATTTTGTTTCCAATAGATAATACTTGTCCTCTTTTCTTGTATATAATAGGGACTTCAAATCTATCATGTCCAGAGACAGCAAGAACTTTTTTTTGGTTGCTGATTATTCCAACTGCTTCCATTCTAACTTTAGCGTGCCCATGTTTTCCAGTTTTACTTGTATCTGTTCTTTTAACTGTGTAAACTTCTCCTTCGATAATAATATTAGTGCCAACTTTTGCTTCTGTTGCATCAATTATTTTTGCTACCATGAACTATCCAGAAAAAATACATTTATAAACATTTTTAATGGAAGTATTGTACATATATCCAAAAAATAAAGAAAATGGCTTTACAAAAAAAAGACTTTATTGAAATAGAATTCACGGGAAAACTTAAGGAAGGCGGAGTATTTGATTCTAATATTAAAGAAGACTTGCAAAAAATAAATCCTAATATAAAAGAAACACCTGAACCATTTGTTCTTTGCTTGGGTGAAGGCATGTTTTTGAAAGGAGTTGAAGATTTTTTAATTGGAAAAGAAATTGGAAAGTATGAAATAGAACTTTCTCCAGAAAATGCTTTTGGGCAAAGAAACACTCAACTTGTTCAAAGAATTCCAATCCGTGTTTTTAGAGAGCAAAGATTAAATCCTATCCCCGGATTTTCATTCAACTTTGATGGAAGAATTGGAAAGGTTTTAGCTTCTTCTGGGGGCAGAGTAATTGTTGATTTCAATAACCCTGTTGCAGGAAAAGATGTCGTTTACACTGTAAAAGTTCTGAGAAAAGTTGATGATTTAAAAGAAAAAGCTCATGCTTTAATTCATTTTTTATTTAGAGGGCATTTCGAATTTGAAGTAAAAGATAAGAAAATAATTCTTGAAGCAGATGAGCAACTTAGACAGTTCCTTTCTTTATTTAAAGACAAATTCAAAGACATGCTGGACTTAGAACTTGATTTCAAAGAACCAACCAAAAAAGCAGAAGATGTACATGAGCATGAACACAATCATGATGAGCATGAGCAAGGCCATGAGCATGAACATAACCATGAGCATCACAATCATGATGAGCACGAGCATTCTCATTAAGCTTTAAGTGGAAAAATAAAAGCTAAATCTGCTAAACAATAATTCTTATAAACACGTCTTGTTTGTTTTTGTTAATGGAAGACATATATAAGACACGTTCTTCAGATGTAAAAGAGATTGATAGAGAACTTGAAGAATTATTGAAATCTAAAGCCGCAAAAATCAAGATTATCGGTGTGGGTGGTGGAGGTAATAATTCTTTAACTAGAATGCGTGAAATTGGAATAAAGGGTGCTGAGCTTATTGCAGTTAATACAGATGCTCAAGACTTGCTTTACACAAACGCTGACCAAAAAATTCTTATTGGAAAAGAATTAACTGGAGGACTTGGAGCAGGAAGCAATCCCAAAGTTGGTGAAGAATCTGCAAAAGAATCTGAAACTGAAATCAAAAAGAAAATTGCTGGAAGCGATATGATTTTCATTACTTGCGGTTTAGGGGGAGGAACAGGTACAGGAGCAGCACCTGTTATTGCAGCTCTTGCAAGAAAACAGCAAGCACTTACAATCGGGGTTGTTACATTGCCATTCACAATTGAAGGAAAAAAGAGAATTGAAAATGCAATGAATGGTTTAGAGAAAATGGAGGCAATGGTTGATACGCTGATTGTTATTCCAAATGATAAGTTACTAGAAATTGCGCCAGAATTGCCTCTTCAAACAGCTTTCAAAATCGCAGATGAAATTCTTACAAATGCAGTTAAAGGAGTTGCTGAATTAATTACAACCACAGGACTTGTTAACCTCGACTTTGCAGATATAAGAACCGTTATGTCTGGCGGAGGAGTTTCTCTTATTGGAATGGGAGAATCTGATACAGGGCAAAGAGCAACAGAAGCAGTGGAAAAAGCATTGAATAATCCTTTACTTGATGTCGATGTTTCTGGAGCAACAGGCGCGCTTGTTAATATTATCGGTGGCCCTGATATGAGCTTAGATGAATGTAAACAAGTTATGGAAATAATCGGAGCAAAATTGAGTCCTGATGCAAAGATCATTTGGGGGGCGCAAATCTATGATGACATGGAAAAATCCATGAGAGTTTTGCTTATTGTTACAGGAGTTAGAAGTTCACAGATTCTTGGGCATGGAGATGTGGATGACAAAGATGCAAGAAAAAAAGAAATTGAAGAAGAACTAGGAATTGATTTCTTTGAGTAAATTTTTTGAATAAAAATAAAAATTGTCTTTAGCTTAAATTTAAGTAAATTTAAAAACACATTTCTTTTAATTAAAACATGGCAAATATAAAAGAACTACCTGTTCAGTTTAAGTCATTCATTATAAAATGTAAAAGAGTTTGGCAAGTTTTAAGAAAGCCTTCCAAAAAAGAATTCGCGATGGTAGCTAAGATTTCAGCAATTGGAATTATCCTTTTAGGATTAGCTGGTTTTATTATCTCTCTTATTGTGAAAATAGCATTCTAAGCAATATAACCTTGAAATTTTTGAATTCAAAAATTTTATAAACCCACTAAAACATAAAATTATACTCCTTCTAGGTTTATTGGGGCTAGTCGGAGCTAAACAAGCATGATATTTGTAATAAAAGTAACAACAAATAAAGAAGAAAGTACAATAGATACTATCGCAGCAAGAGCTGAAGCAAAAAATCTTAATGTTTATTCTGTTTTGAAACCTCACGGATTGCGAGGATATATTCTTCTTGAAGCTGAAGACAGAGAATCAGCAGAAGAAGCTGTTTTCAATTTGCAATATGTTAAAGGAATCATCGGAAAAACGCTTGAATACGAAGAAATCAAGAACATGGTTGAAACCGCAAGTGCTCCTGTTTCTGTAAAAGAAGGAGATATTGTTGAAATTATTTCTGATCACTTCAAAAAAGAAAAAGCAAAAGTTTTAAGAATTGATGAACAGAAGGAAGAAGTCGTAGTAAGTTTACTTGGAGCTCTTGTACAGATTCCAGTAACAATTAAATTAGATAACGTAAGAGTTATAAGAAGAGAAGAAGGAGAAGACGAGGAGGAAAACAACGAAGATGCAGATTAATCTTTTAGTAGAAGGTGGAAGCATGAAGCCAGGACCAGCTTTAAGTCAAAAGCTAGGACCTCTTGGACTTAATGCTAATCAGGTTATTCAAAAAGTAAATGAGGCAACAAAAGGGTTTGCAGGATTAAAAGTTCCTGTTGAATTGGATATTAATACAACAACTAAAGAAATTAGTGTTAAGGTATTTTCTCCACCTGTTTCTGAATTAT
>JAKLIN010000031.1 GCA_022709585.1 Nanobdellota archaeon
TTTGCCTTATTTTGGAATTATTAAGAACGTTTTAGAAAAAATAAAATCTCCTTCCCTTGAAGATTTATGTGAAGCAATTAAAATTATTCCGATTCCTTACGAAGTTCTTATTTCTCAGAATCCAGTGGAAAATATTGCCATGTACATTGCAATTTTGGATATAAACAAGAATCATAAAGAAATTCCAAAAACTACTTCAGATTTAGTTGGAAAAATACGAAATTTTTATTGGTCAAACAAGGATTTCTCAGAGATATCTTCATCTTTGGAATATCCCCTTAAGATTTTACCAGGAGATTTGCATGAAAAAAGATTGGAAAGTCTTCCAAAACCAATTCTTGAAGAATTAAACCAAGCTTTTTTAATTGACTATATCCCCTCTAAAAAAAAGTACACTCGAGAGCAAGCAATAGAAGAAATTTCTAAAGATTTGTATAAAATTTACAAACAAAACAATCAATTCTGATCCAAAGTTCTTGCATTGAAACCACTTTGTTTCCCGTTCAATCTGAACATATAAAACTTCTTTGATATTCTTGAAGATATATTTCAGATTAAATATGTCCTTTTAAAATAAATTAAACTATTCATTTCATGAAATCTGTTTATTTAGCAGGCCCAATAACCGGATTGAGCTACAATGGTTGCACTGACTGGAGAAAATATGCAATTGCTGAACTAAGAAAATGGGGTATTGCAGGTATTTCCCCCTTAAGAGCTAAAGAGTATCTTGCTTCTGAAACAAATGTCGCAGACAAATATGATAACTTTGTTTTGTCCACTCAAAAAGGGATAACTACTCGAGATAGATTTGATGTTAACTCTTGTGATGTTATGCTTGCTAACCTCTTAGGAGCACAAAAAGTTTCAATTGGGACAATGATAGAATATGGCTGGGCCGATGCTGCTAGAAAGCCAATTATTACTATAATGGAAAAAGAAGGGAACATCCACGATCATTCTATGCTTAGGGAAATAACAGGGTACAAGGCTGAATCTCTCGAAGAAGGCTTGTTTGTTGCAAAAGCGATGCTGTTTGATGAAGGAGCTCAAGAAGATAAATTTCTTGCGGATTCATTTCTAAGGCTCTGGAATAGAATTGGCGCACAAAGCGATGCAGAGCAAAAATTCAATGAACTAAAATCCAGATATTCTGAGCCTCACAGATTTTATCACAACTTTTCTCATTTAAAAAATTGCTTAAACGAATTGGATTCTGTTAGACTTCTCGCTAAAAATCCAGACTTAATTGAATTCGCAATTTGGTATCATGATGCAATTTATGATTCTAAATCTGAAGAGAATGAAGAAAAAAGTGCCAAATTAAGTCGTAAAACTTGCTTTGAGGCGCATCTTCCAAGAGCTTTTGCAAATGGAGCAAGAGAATTAATATTAGCAACAAAACAAGATCATATTCCCCAAGGGATTGACTCAAAATTAGTGATGGATATAGATCTGTCAATTTTAGGTAAAGAACCTAAGCAATTTGAGGAATATGAAAGAAACATCAGAAAAGAATATTCTTGGGTTTCGGAAAATCAATTTAAACAACGAAGAAGCGAGATTCTCCAGAAATTTTTAAATCGAGATTCAGTTTATTTAACAGACTTTTTTAGAAAAAAATATGAATCCCAAGCACAAGCTAATTTACAAAGATCTCTTAATAATTTGAAAAAATAGTTATCTTATTAAGTTTTAAATATTCTAAAATAAGTGTTTTAGTGTTAATTTTGCTTAATCTGCCGGCGTGCCAGAATGGTAATGGGCATGCCTCGAAAGCATGTGTCCGCAAGGACTCCTAGGTTCGAATCCTAGCGCCGGCGTGTTATTTCCAGGTTCAACTCCTGGTCTGGGCGTTTAGATTATTATTTTATTATCTAAATCTTTTTATAACCATCATTTTTCCTTTTCTAATGACAAATCAGTCTTTTAAGATTGAAATAGAAGATATTCCTAAGATATACGCTAAACTTAAGCAAAAGAACAATTTTTCGTTAGGGCGGGTTATACTAGAAGATCCTTTTGAAGAAGCTTTTACCGAAGTAAGTAATCTTGGCGGAACCGAATGGTCTTCTTCAACACTATTAGAAGTCTCAAAAGGAAAAATAAAAATTCCAGCAAGAACTTTAGAAGGAAAGTTCAACGCAAAGATTATTAGAGACACAGCTTATATTCTAGACGAATTTGGAAGACCAAAATATGAAATTCATGCGCCAGAGGATAGTCTCTCCTCAGAATTTTATATTCTCTTTGGAACTTCCGGTGAAGATTTATTTGACGGATGCAATACCCCTACAAAACCTCTTTCAAGCTTAGAAAATTTTGTTAAACAGTTTACAGAATACCAGGATTTGGTTGAAACTGTTGTCAATGGAATTTATCATGAAGGCCATTTTCACCCTCAGAATAATGTTATGTACTGGAAATATACTGGAAGAACTCTTGACATGGAAAATGACGAAGAAGGGAAATTATATGATATTGAAGAAAAAATTCCTGAAATTCAAACTGAAAAACCAAATGTCCTTTTTGAAGATGTTGGGGGCCAAGAAAAAGCGAAAGAAGAAGTTAAATGGTTAAGCCACGGATTAACTAACCCTGAGATGTATCATAACTGGGGCATAATTCCTTCGAGGAAAATTTTATTGTATGGGCCCCCTGGAACAGGAAAAACACTTTTGGCAAAAGCTCTGGCAACAGAAACAAAAGCGGACTTTTATAATATCAAAGTTTCAGATATAGTCAGCAAATGGTACGGTGAATCTGAGAGGATACTACAACAAGTTTTTGATTCTGCTAAAGGAAGTGATAAAACTATTATTTTTTTCGATGAACTTGACGCACTAACTCCAAAAAGAGATAATTCGCACGAAGCCAGTGGTAAAATTGTTAGCACGCTCCTAACTAATCTTGATGGGATAATGAGTAATTCTAACCTAATGGTATTGGGCACAACAAATAGAATAAATTCTATCGATCTCGCTTTGTTAAGACCCGGAAGATTTGATAGATTAATTGAAGTCCCTCTTCCAGATTTAGAAGGAAGAAAAAAAATATTTGAAATTCATGTCGGCAAGGCTGAAAAATTGGCGGGGAGAAATCTTTTTGCTCCAGATGATTACAGTTGTTTAACAAAAATAGACGGCTTTTCCGGTGCAGACATATCTGAAGTCGTAAGAAGAACTCTGGAATCGAGAGTCAGACAAGAATTGACTACAAATCAAAGAGGTGACTTGATTAATGCTGAAGATATCCAAAGAGAACTTGACAATTATGAAAGTATAAGAATGAGAAAAGAATCAATAATCTTGTAATTTCCATTTTAATAGATAATCTTAAAAATAAATGATTTATCTAAGGAATATGGCAAAAGAAGATGATTTAAGTGATAAGGAAAGAGAAGAAGTTAGAAAAGAAGTTAGAAAGGAAATGGAAAAACGTTTTATCAAAAAGGCTACTTCTTTTACAAACGAATTCAAGAAGCAATTCGCAGCTGCAATAACAACAGCCTTTGGTTTAGTTACTGCTCTTACTTGGAAAGATACAATCACGATGTTCCTTGGTTCATTTGATACAAGATTTTTGCCTGCGGAAGCTCCAATTATTGCTCAAACTTATTCTGCAGTCTTAATTACCATTTTAGCAACCCTCGGAATACTTGCGGTTTCAAAATGGGCTCGAGAGAAAAATAATAAAAAAAGAAAGTGAATTAATTATGATAAAATCCTTCAGTGAAAGATGTTACGATATTCTTAGAAAAGTTCCAAAAGGAAAAGTCACAACATACAAAGCGATTGCTCATCAATTGAAAACAAAAGCTTATCGAGCAGTTGGAACAGCTATGCATAATAATCCTTATTCACCAGAAGTCGCATGCCATAGAGTTATAAACAACGACGGAAAAATTGGGGGATTTTATTCTGGAACAAATGCTAAAATAAAAATGTTAAAACAAGAAGGAATTGAAATCTCCAAAGATAACAAGATTAATTTGAAAAAGTATGAATATAAGTTTTAGTAATCAGAAAAAACATTATCTAAAAAATATTTTTTCCTTTTTCTATCAACAATCTCTTCCAGCACAAATCCATTCTTTTCTAAAACTCGCTGAGAAGCAAGATTGCTTTGAGAAACAACAGCATAAATGTAATCGAACTTCTGATTTTTAAATAAATCTGAAGTAAACTCTTTTACTGCTTGAGTGGCAATGCCTTTTCCCCAATAAGAACGCCCAATCCAATAAGCAAGCTCTCCGTTTTTAAGTTCATTTTCTGTATTAATCAACCCGCACTCAATCCCCCCTATTAAATTTCCTTGATATACAATCGCTTTTCCAATAGAAGTGGGTTTAAATGACTGATAATTTCTTAACGTGCTGTTAAACCAGTTAATATTGTCTAATTGGCCCGCAAGCGATTTTTGTATTTCTATTTCTTCTCGGGTGTCTTTTAAAAGAGGATAAAACACTGCCTCGTTGGAAATAATTCTCAAGAACTCAGGCAAATCTGATTCGTGATATCTTCTTATTAGGTTAGAATAATTTTGGTTTTTCATTTTAATTTTTCATTTTAGGTTTCCGTTTTAAT
>JAKLIN010000032.1 GCA_022709585.1 Nanobdellota archaeon
TTGTCTGTGAAGCTAATGCTGTCAATTGATTCAATTTTCATTAAAGGATTTAGTTGCATTGCTTGAACAGGGCAATAAACAATCACATCTTGCTCTTCCAACAAATCACTTCTCACAACAGAAGGGGTGCATTCAAAAGAAGCAACCTTGAGCACAATATCCTGATTTAAATCGCAGAGAGATTCGTCAAAAACAACAGCATCTTGAGGAGAAGAACTAATTTTAGGAGAAATAAAATTATTAAAATTGAACAATTCTAAAGAAGAAACTAAAGAAAGGCTTGTTACAATTAAAAAAACTAAAATAAAAACGCTAAAATTTTTTCTGAATATTACCATTTTAATTCAAGGAAATTCCCAATCCTTTATCTTCCAAAAGAAGATAATTATTATTTAATTGTTCTATTGTGCTAGGAACAGGGAGTTTAGATGCAAAGATTTCCAAAGTTTTTGATTGTTTTAACTCAGCTTCAGAGAAGTAATAAACTTCTTTTCCTCCTCCTACAAGAGCATTTGAAACAATTTGCTCAGGAATAGTCACATCAAAACATTTCTCTTGA
The DNA here is from genome assembly GCA_022709585.1 of Nanobdellota archaeon. Classification (GTDB taxonomy): domain Archaea; phylum Nanobdellota; class Nanobdellia; order Pacearchaeales; family GW2011-AR1; genus JAKLIN01. The sequence goes on from JAKLIN010000032.1 coordinate 560, forward strand.
GTTAATCCTAATGCTCCCCCAATTCCAGAAGGAACATTCACGCATTGCTGAGTTGTTGTCCCAGGAATATTTATTGAAGAATCTGCATAAACATAAACCTGAACATCATAATCGCCCTGACTTAATTCAACTGTTTTAACTTCAGGATAAACAACTGTTTTCACATTATTTTCAGAACTGAAACTGATTAATGCTTGATTTGCATCAGAATTTCCATCTAGTTTCAAATCAATTTGCAAGGGATATTCTTTATCCAAGAAAATATCTAAATTCCCCTCATTTATCACTGAAAAAGAAGTTTTTTTCTTTGAAAAACCAGGAGCAGAAACAAGGATATTTCCCCCTGCACATTGAGGAAATTTTTCTTCAAGGGTTCCAGAAGAAGTTTCTCCAATATAGCAGCTTTCCCCGAGACATTCATAAGAAACACTTGCATTAATTGGCTTCACCTCTGAGTCATAAACATTTATTTTCATCAAAGTATTTTTGTAAGAACAAATTTCGCTTTGAGAAGAAGAAACAACGCTGTCTCCTAAAGGTTTTCTTGGATTATTTCCTTCAATAAGAACAGCTATTGGAAATTGGAAAATTTCATCTCCATCAATAACTTGAACTAAAACAGGATATCTTAAACTGTAAACAAAATGGTAAGGAACATAACAAAATCCAAGAATGCCTAAACCTTGTTGATTTCCAACTGGCTCTGCAATCAAAAAGTTTCCTTGGGAAGGATTTACTTCCAATCTTCTTGGCCAGTTTTTTGAATTCAAAAATCGAACTTCTTCTTGAACAGGAACATCAATTGAGAAATAATCTTCTCCTTCTGTTTTTAAGAATAAAGTATTTGCTTCAATAGCTTCTCCTAAATTGTTAAAAATCTCTTGCCCATTCCAAGTTTTTGGGGCACAACTTAATTCTGTGCCGTCCACAGGAGCGTACAACCTTAAAACATCTAAGCCATATTCTTCTAACACTAAATTTTCCTGTTGATATTCGTAAATCTTCTTTGCAGAGTTATACAATCTTCCCAAGCTAGAATCTACACTCACTTTATGGTTCTTTATTGAAACAACATCTTCTCCTTTTCTTATAGTTACGTCTCTTTTCATAGAAATTTCCAGTTTATCTGAGTTAATATTCACCTTAGTGGAAGGCTCTCCCATTTCCACTTGAAATCCTTCCAAGTAATATTCTTCAAAGTTGCATTTATTTGATTGTGCATCAATAAAATCTCCTAATTGTGACTCCATTTCAGATTTAGTTGGAACTTGCTCTCTTTCAATATTATTTCCAGAAACATAATACCAGTAAGGAACATTATTTCCTAAAAAGTTAAGTTGAGAAGAAAAAGGCATGTAAGGTGAACCTGATTCTAATTCTGGAAGCTCCAAATAACCTGCCTGGCTTTCCACGATGTTTATTCCGACTAATGCTTCTTCTTTTATGCAAGAAAGCATGGAATTGTAAACAGGCTTGAATTCTTGTGGAACTATTGCTTCTTTAAGAAAAAAATTTCGGAATAAAAAAAAGCTAGCTACAACCGCCACTAAAACGATTGCAATAATGATAAAAATCGTCACCTGCCCTCTTTTATTTTGCATAATCAATTCAAGCAGAAATCATATATAAATCTTATTGAGATTTGGCATATAATCCGAGAATTGCCGTAATGAATTTCTTAAAAATCTCCTCGATTATTAAAAAACCTTAATCTTTAAATATCTCCTTGATTAACAAAAATTAAAGGTCTCGTGGTCTAATGGTACGACGCTTCCTTGACGTGGAAGAGATCGCAGGTCCGATTCCTGCCGGGACCATTGAAATTCATAATTTCAATGAGTTTTCTAAGCAGATTTGTAATAATTAGCTTTAAAAACCCATTTTATTATAAAGAAGCATGAAAATTCCAAAAACAACTAAAAGATTTTGCCCTTACTGTAAAAAGCAAACTCAGCAAAAAATAAAGCTGGTTTCCACAGGAGCAAAAAGAGGAACACTTACCAGAGGTTCTCTTCAAAGAGCTAAGCAAAGAGGGTTAAATAGGGGAATTGGAAACAAGGGAAAATGGGGAAGTAAGCCTCCAATTGCAAAGAATAAAAGAAAATCCAAAACAACTAAAAAAACAAATATTATGTACACTTGCACTGTTTGCAGCAAATCTAAATACCAAAAGAAGGGTATAAGAATGGGCAAACAAATACAAGAATAAAAATAAATAATATTCAAAATAAAAAATAAAAATGGCACAAGCAAAAAGAAAAAAAAGATTTTTTGATGTTGAAATCCCAATCTTAAGCAAGCAAACACAGCTTCAAGGTTATGAAATTGAAGAATTGGAAGGAGCTTCAATCAAATACGATTTAACAAGAATGCTTAGAGGAAAAAATGTTCTTTTACATTTAAGAGTTGTTAAAAACAACGATAAGATGCAAGCTATGCCAAAAAAGATCGAAATTGTTCGTTCTGCATTGAAAAGAATGGTAAGAAAAGGAACAGATTATGTTGAAGATTCTTTTTCTACAAAATCCAAAGATGCGGTTATTACAATCAAGCCATTCATGGTTTCCAGAAGAAAAATTCATCGTTCTGTTAGAAATGCATTAAGAGAAAAAGCAAAAGAAGAGTTAATCTCTTATGTCAAAGACAAAGACAGTGAAGAATTGTTTAATGAAATAATCAAAAACCAGCTTCAAAAGATAATCAGCCTTAAGCTAAAGAAAGTTTATCCTTTATCTGCCTTTGAAGTAAGAATTCTTGATGTTGAAAAGAAGTTGTAATCAGGTAAGATTATAAATCTTGAAATATTTTTACTGTAAATGAAATTAGAAGACATTGCTAAGGTTTATGAGCAAGGAATCAGATTTCAGCTTAAGCCTCGTAAAAGAAAAGGCCTTAAAGGAGAATATTTTAGAGGGATTAATCTTTATTTCACTGAATACGAAGATGAAGTAGATTACTACAAAACAGTTCTTCACGAATTCATTCATGTTATTAAACCGGATTATAAAGAAGAACAAATAGAAGATTTAGCTGGATTGGTTCTTGCAGCGGATATGGGCTATCTTCAACATATTATTGATTTATTTGATTTGCCAGAATGGGAAGAGATAAAAAGATTACAAGAAAAATATGCCGAAATAAAATCTGAAAAAACCTTGAGGAGTAAATCTAAAAAATCTACCCCGATTTCAGAAGAATCCCCTGATTTTTAATAAAGCCAAAATTTTTAAATCACTCATTTTTTAGAATAGCAACGCCTGTGTAGCTCAGCGGCAGAGCATCAGTTTTGTAAACTGGGGGTCGGGGGTTCAAATCCCTCCACAGGCTTAAACCACAAAGATTTTTAATTCTGAATTAAGTAGCTTAATTATGAAACAGAGTTGTTGCGATTGTTGTGAAAATTGCGGTTGTAGTGATTGTAATTGTTGTTTATGCAGTAAGATTTCTGGATTTTTTAAAAGATTTAAATCTAAAAAATTAAGCGGAGCACAAGTAATTCCTCCGAGTAAAAAACCTAAAGCACCAAAAATGAACAGATGCACAATTTGTGACAAAAAGCTTGCTTCAACTACCGGATTCTTATGCGACTATTGTAATGAATGGCATTGTGAAAAACACCGCCTTCCAGAAAAACATAATTGTAAAAAAATTCAGAATAAAATTTCTGCTCCAAAAAATTGGGGATTGAAATACAAAAAAGAGTAATTATCTTCTCTTCTTTGCTTTCTTCTTGGTTTTTCCAGACTTGAAAAGTTTAATCAATTTCCTAACCTTAGACGCTTTGCTTTTTTTACTAGGCTTTCTACCAGAATTCTTTTTTGCTTTTGTCTTTTTTCTTACAACTCTTTTTGCTTTCTTAACTTTTCTTGTTGCTTTCTTAATCTTTTTCTTTACCATTTGAATGGGACTCGGTGAAGGAGTGCCTCAAGCGCACTTATCGAATCAATCTTAA
>JAKLIN010000033.1 GCA_022709585.1 Nanobdellota archaeon
TATTTGACAATTGCAAGCTTTCTGGAGCTGAAGAATTGCAAACAAAATAAGTTTCATTCACATTTGTGTGAGTATCATCTCTTGGAGATATCTGCTGCACATTTAAATTTGAAAGATAGAATGTGTAATTCTGAGTTGTTAAAACATTGTTTTTCTCGTCGTAAATTAAGTAATTCCAGTAGTATCTTCTGTCTAAGTTTAGATTTGTTAGATTCAAGCTGGTTGAATTAGATTTTCCAGAAATGCTCCAAGAAGTTTGATTAATTAAAGCAGTAGAATTGTAAACATTTAAAGTAATATTCTTTAATTGCCAATCGGAAACATTGCAAGAAAAATTTTGATAATTTAAGCTCGAGTTGGAATTGTTTTGAGGGGAAGCGATTGTTATGTCCGGAGAATCCCTATCCAGCGAAAGAAGAGCGGAGTAAACATCTATACGCGAATAATTCAATCCGCTTTGAGAATCGTAAATTCTTTTCCCTGTATTGTTTAATACTGTTTCTATTTGAGAAGGCGTTTTGGATTGGCCAGACAAATTAAGATACTGTTTTAAAATTGCAATTGCCCCAGAAACCATTGGCGTTGCCATCGATGTTCCAGACATTTCGCTATAATTTTGAGGATAACTATATTCAGTATTCAAGTAAACATCATATCTAGGCATAGTTGAATTAATCGAATCTCCTACAGCTAATAAGTTCAATAAAGAGTTTCGATTGGTAAAATTAGAAATATTTAAATCAGTTTTATCTGAAGAGCCAACTCTTGTTACACCTGAATGACAAGATGGCCAAGCAATATGGGTGTAATTGTATTCGTTCCCTGTGGCGATTACTACTGAAATATTTTTCGCAATAGCTGAATCGATTTCTTCTTGTAAAACTGGGCTAAGGCCTTCGCAAGTGCTTTGAGAGCATAAATCAGGATTTAAATCACAATCTGCTCCTAAGCTCATGCTGATTACGCTGATGTTATACTCTTCTGAATTTTCAGTGCACCAGTTTATTGCGCTTATTAAGTCTACTTCGTTTCCACTTCCTTCAAAGTCCATAACTTTCATAACCACTAAATTAGCTTGCCTTGCAATTCCTAAAAGATTTCCTTGGGCAGCAATAATTCCTGCGACATGAGTTCCATGTCCATTGTCGTCTGTTGCATTAGTATCTTCATTTAATCCGTTAGGACAGCAATCACTAAGTTCACAAAAACAATGCTGTGCAACAATTTTTTCTTGCAAGTCTGGATGTTGTGGATCTGCTCCAGTATCGAGAACGCAAACAGATTGGGACTGTCCAGTAAGATTCATCTGATTTGCGGTTAATTTCCAAGAATTCGTTACATTCTGTATTGAAACAGCATCATCTAAAAAAACTTTAACCTTGAAAGGTTCTCTAATTTTAACAGATTTATCTCTTTTTATTTCCTCTATTTCTTGTTCTGTTACTCTCACAACCCCATAATTTAATTTTTCATTATATTTTTGATTATTAAAAGTACCAACTTTAGAATAATTAGTATCTTTTTCTAAAATCATAATCTTTTTGTCATTTTTAGCTAGAATTGGAATTAAAGTTGAGATTAATATAAAAAAGATTAACGTATAAACGATAAAAGATTTATTTCTCATTCCAAACCACCTCGCATTTTCCATTTAAGTATTCACAATGACCTGCGCCGCAATCCATTGTTCCTTCTCGGCATTCCATTGTGCAAAAAGAGCTGGAACACTCCGGAGCATCTTGTTTTAGCACGCATTCTGAAGCATGACAGCATTTATCTGGAACGCATTCTAAAATTCCTTCTGGATTCTCTGAAGAATTGGCTCTTAATTTTAAAAATAAGAGTATTAAACTCAATAAAATTAAAACTGCGATTGTGACAGATATAATTCGAATGTTATTAATCCTCTTTTTCATAAAATCTTTAACAATAAATTCTTTAAAAAATTATAGATAAGAAATATTCAGCCTGATTTTACTTGTTCTCTTCTTTTCTTTGTTCCATAAAGAAATAAGATTTGTTGGATTCTGTTTCATGAATCTTTCCTGCTCTTTCATAAACTGCCTTTGCTGTTGGCAATGCAAACTTCCCTAAGAACCCAATCTTAGAATAAACAATGTATGATACTGTTTTGGAGTGCCCTGCTGGAATTTCTTCAAAAGACCATTCTAATTTCTTATTCTTCTCATCAACTCTCTTAGGTGTTTCAACCCCGTAATTCTCGTAAAGTCTTACGAATGAAGGCAATTTGTCTGTGATAGTGATTCTTTCAACTGTTCTTTTAGCTTCTGCAATGATACTAATCTTCAATGCAAATTCTCCGCCTTTGGTTCTAACAAAAGCTATTTTCTTTTTTAGCATTAAATTTTGTATAGAGTATTGCTTTGCCAAAACCACCACTACTAAGACTAATAGAATAAACAAGAAAGGAAGAATCCAGTTTGTTCTTACCACAATTAATCTTTCTTGGCCGGGCAGAATCTCTTCATTCCAGGTGTAGTATACAAATAGTCCTTGCCTTTCAGATAGAGAAGGGACAGAATTAAAACTTGTGAATAATCTTGAGATAATATCTTTTTTGACTGTGGTCGGGGAGCTCAATACAACATTTCCAGTATTCTTTTTGGAAATCTTAGTTGTTCTTATAATGAATCCGGAACTGTTTTCCTGTTTCTCCAATAAATCTTCTTCAGAAAATAAAATTGTGCTTTGAGCGGTTTTTTGAACATCTTCAACGCTGATTAATGTTTCCAAGGAATAATAGCCTGCAAGAAGACTCTTGAATTCTTCAGGGTTTAACTTGATTACAATCTCTTTTTTTTCGTATGGCTCGAAAGAGAAAGTTTTTTCCTGATTAAAGAAAGAAGATTTAAATTGCAATTTAACTTCCTTGAAATCAAAGTTAACGAGATTTTCTATTGGAACAATAACACTTTCAGAGTTTGGATTAATTTCAATTGTTTTAATTTTGAATGCTTCATCTAGAGTTACTATCTTGAAAGGAAGTTCTTGCTGTAGTTCAGAAGATTCCCTTTGTCCTTTAATAAAAACTTTCAATAAATAATATGTATTTTCAAAGGGGAGCTTTCCTGCAGGGGTGGCAATTAAATCAATCTGCTTTGTTTCCCCTCTTTTCAATGAAATCAATTCCGAAGGAGAAACAAGGAATCCAACAAGATTGTAAAATTGAATCTTGTCATCCATTCCCTTGTTTGTTATTTCTAATTTGAATGTAACTGAATCTGTTAAATCTTTGATAAAAACCGCATCTGCGCTCTTTTTTTCTATTTCCAAGTCTAATGCAAAGATTGTTGGAAGTATTAAAAGTGCTAAAATCACCGAAATTAATATCTTTTTCATGCTAATCTTAAAAATAAAATCTATTTAAGGATTTCGGTTAAGAATAATAGAGAATGAGAGAGTTATTTCAGTCTTTTACCTTCGATATCCATGTAAGCTTTTACCTGCTGCAAAAACTCATCGCAATCGCCTGTGATTTTGTCTTTGAATTGCTCAACAGCTTGAGGGATAACATATTTTTCATAAATGCTTCTCAAGAATTTGTAGAAAGCGGTCATCTCAAATTTGCCTTGCCAGTCTTTAGCTAATAGCCCTTTCGCTTTAATTTCATAATTTCCACTGTTAGTTTCAACATCTACACCATTAACCTTGACTGTGACTTTTTTTAAGTTTCTAATAACAAAATTAATTTTCATTTTGAATTGGAAATAATCTGTTAATTTCTTGTCTCCAACCCATTCAACCTTGATTTCCTTGGTATCTCCCTTAAGTTTCTCTTCGTATTTTGTTTCTTTTGCAGTTATTCCTGTTTCATCATTAAGCCAGTCATAACAGAATTTATACAAATCAGAAAATTTCACATAACCTTCGTACTTTACAGCACTTGAATAAACGTTTTCTTCTTCAGCCATCTTTTAACTATTTTGTAAAGGATATTTAAATATTTAACTAAACTTCTTGAAATAGATTTATCTTGTCAGTTTTTATACGATAGCTGTTAAAATACAAGATTTCCCCTAAAGCTGCTTGAAAAATTCGCGTTTCTTGAGAATAATTGTCTTGAATATACCCTCTTAGTTTTTTAGCTCCTGCTAATGTTCTAGCAACCCAAATTCCCCCAAAATCTTGTGAACCTGAAATAATTTGATTTGGCTCTAAAGAATACCATTCATTTAAAGGATAAGTGATAATATTGGGATTTTTACGCAATCCTAAAGATTCCAAATTTTTTGTAACAACTTTAAATCCAAGAGGATAAATCTTGTTTTCTAAACTGACTGTTTGAAT
>JAKLIN010000034.1 GCA_022709585.1 Nanobdellota archaeon
TTCTTAAAATATCTTGACATTGGAGATTTTGTTGGAGTTCAAGGAGAAATATTCAAAACAAAAACAGGAGAAATTTCAATTCTTGTTGACAAATTAACTTTGCTTTCCAAGTCCATATTACCTCTTCCTGAAAAATTCCATGGACTTCAGGATGATGAAGACAGATTAAGAAAAAGATATTTAGATATAATCTTAAATTCGGAAATAAAAGAGCTGTTTGTTAAAAAATCGATTTTCTGGAGAACAATTAGAAATTTCATGACTGAAAAAGGATTCTTGGAAGTGGAAACTCCTGCTCTTGAAAACACTGCGGGAGGTGCTTCTGCAACACCTTTCAAAACACACCATAACGCACTTGACATCGATGTTTATTTAAGAATTTCAATGGGGGAGCTATGGCAAAAAAAGTTAATGGTTGCAGGATATGACAAAACTTTTGAGATTGGAAGACAGTTTAGAAATGAAGGAATGGATATGGAGCATTTGCAAGATTACACCCAGATGGAATTTTATTGGGCTTATGCAAATTATGAAGATGGAATGAAACTTGTTGAAGAGATGTACAAGAAAGTTGCGCAAGAAGTTTTGGGAACATTAAAATTCAAAACTCGCGGATATGATGTTGATTTAGGAAAAAAATGGATTAAATATGATTATGAAAGTTTAATTCAAGAAAAAACAGGAATTGATATCTACAAAGATGATGAAAAGAAAATCAAAAAGAAGCTTGATGAATTGAAAATGGACTATGATCCTCGCGTCGGAAAATGGAGACTTGTTGACTTGCTTTGGAAATACTGCAGAAAAACGCTTTCTGGGCCAGGATTTTTGATTAATCAGCCTGTTGAGCTTGCGCCTCTTGCAAAAAGAAATCTAAAGAATCCAAAAACAGTTGAGCAATTCCAGGTTATAATCGCTGGAACAGAAATGGGAAATGGTTATTCTGAACTTAATGATCCTTTAGACCAAGAACAAAGATTTGTAGAACAAATGAAAAACAAAGAAAAAGGAGACGCTGAATCCATGGACCACGATAAAGACTTTGTTGAAGCTTTGAAGTACGGTATGCCTCCAACTTGCGGATTCGGACTTTCTGAAAGATTCTTTTCTTATCTTGTTGACAAGCCTGCAAGAGAATGCGTTATTTTCCCATTAATGAAACCGAGGAAATAACCATGAGTTCTAAACTTCCAATTAACAGGCAGCAGGCAATGAAACTTCTTGAAAAATACAATTCAGATAAGTCTGACTTTAATCATTTTCTAGAAAGCGAAGCTGTGATGAAAGAGCTTGCTGAAAAGTTCAATGAAAATGTTGAATACTGGAGCATGCTTGGCTTGTTGCATGATGTTGACTGGGGTTTAACGAAGAATGATGTTTCCACTCACTTAACAAAAGCTCCAGATATTTTGAGACAGGCGGGATTTGATGAAGATTTCATAAAAACACTTGTGAGCCATGGACATGGATTTGATGAATTGCCTGCATTAAAAAGCAAAACGCGAAATGAAAAAATAGAATTTGCCCTCGCTGCTGCTGAAACAGTTACAGGATTAATTCATGCTTATGCTTTAATGCGTGGAAAAAAAGTTAGCGATATGGAAGTTAGCGGATTAAAAAAGAAATTCAAAGACAAGGCTTTTGCTGCTAAAATTGACAGGGAAATAATTCTAGAAATTGAAAAAACAGGCTTAAGCTTGGATGAATTTTTTCAGCTTGCTATAAACGGAATCAAGAAAATTGCTAGCGAAGTTGAACTTCAATAAGTTTAATAAATTCAGAATCTAATAAAACAGATAATCTAAAGAGGAATAGCAAACAAAAATCAAAATGGGGCTAATAGTAAAAAATAACATAAGAAAAGTCGTGAAGAATCTTGACAAAGAAGGCGCAATTTCAAGTGTTGCAGATGAAGTTGGAACAGCTTTGGAAATGAAAGTTGAAGAATTGCTTGATGCTGCAATAAAGCGTGCGAAGGCTAATGGAAGGCGAACAATTCAAGCGCGCGACTTGTGATTCGCACGCGTTGCAAATGCAAAATATAAACTTGTTTTTATAAAAGAATTTATGGGAAAATCCAAAGAAATAAAAAAATCTGAAGAAGAGAAAAAAGAGGCTAAAGAAATCTTGGAAGACAAGAAAGCTGAGAATTCTAAAAGAGGAAAAAGCAATAGAACTAAAGGGCAGAAATTTGAAGCTAAAGTCAGGCAGGATTTAGAAGCAATGGGTTGGTGCGTGGATAAATGGACAAATACTGTAGATTATGAAAAAAACAAAGTCGCACCTGCGAAAAGAAAATATAATCCTTTCTTGAAAGTTTTGAGCATCGGAACAGGATTTCCAGATTTCATTTGCTTTAAAAGAACAGAGGGGAAGAATTATGATGTTATCGGAATTGAAGTTAAAGGAAATGGATATCTAGATCAAACTGAAAAAGGAATGTGCTTCTGGCTTTTAGAAAACAAGATTTTCTCCAGAATATTAATTGCTAAAAAATCAAAACAGCCTAAAGAAATTGAGTATTTGGATTTTAGCACAATGTACACCAGAAGAAAAGGCGAAGATGAAACCAAAACAATAAAGATTAACTCGGATAATAAAAAACAACAATAAATAAAAATAATGGTTCTTTGATAGGTAAAATGACTAAGTTCCTTTTACAGGTGCTTTGTATTGTTATTTGTTTCTCTGCTTTTTGTGGCGTTTCTGCTATGTGCAATGAAAATCAAATTGATATTAACACAGCTTCTTTAACTGAGCTGGACAAACTAATCGGAATCGGGCCTGCTCTTGCTCAAAGAATTATTGACTCCAGAACATTCAGCTCTGTTGATGATTTGCTTAAAGTTAGGGGAATAGGAAACATCACACTGGAAAAAATAAAACAGCAGGGACTTGCTTGCGTTGCTGATGAAAAAGAAAGCGGGAATAAAGAGGAAGAAAATTTTAAAGAACCCAATGAAACACTCTCTGAAAACGTTTCAAGCTCTCAAGAAGACTCTTTATCAAACTTTTCAATTCCAGATACAAATCCTCAAAAAGCAGAGGTCATAAATCTCTCTGAGAATCAGATAAAAGACCAGACAAAAGATATAAAAAGCAAAAAGCTTGAATTCAATTCAGAGAAACTTTTGATATGCGGGCTGATTACATTTGGCTTGTTTATTGTTGTTCTCTTTTTGCTACGAAAATTAAAAAAATTAAAAAACCAAAAAACAGAGTTTGATTAACATGCCACGAGACGAACAAGAAATTGACGCACTTTTGATTTTAGAAGTCTTAGGACGCCCTAAAGAGCATATTGTTTCAGCACTTACCGGATTAATTGACCAATTAGCTAAGGAAAAAGGTGTGAAAGTTTTAACTAGGAATATTAAAGAACCAAGAGAATTAAAAAAAGAAGAACAGCCTGCTCAAGCACAAGGCCAAGAGCTTTATGTGACTTTTGCAGAAGTTGAAATCCAAGTTACAAGCTTGTTTGATTTGGTTGGAGTAATGTTCAAATATATGCCTTCCCATGTCGAGATTCTCTCGCCAGAAAATGTTTCTTCAACAAATGCAGATTGGAATGATATGCTAAATGATTTAACTAGAAGGCTTCATGCTTACGATGAAGTCGCACGGGGCTTGCAAATGGAAAACACTATTTTGAAAAACCAGTTGAGAGCAGTTATAGAGCATCAAAAAAAGCATGCAGAAGAGCATGAAAAAGAAAAACATCACGAAGAAAAGAGTGAAAAAAAATCTACAAAAAAAGAAAAGTCTTCTAAAAAAGATTCTAAATCCAAAAAGAAATAAATTTATTTCTTTGCAATTTTAAGCAAGTCTAAAGGCCTCTTAGTGCCCTTGTATTTCTTCAAGAAAAACCATCCTAAGATTAATGCCATTAATCCAAGCAGGATTCCTCCGACAATTTTATTAGGATTGCTAGGTGTGACGGAAGGGTCATCTTTTTTCTCGCATTTTCCTCCAACGCAACAAAGATTTCCTTCGATAGTTCGTTTCAAATCTTCCGGTTTAGAACAAGTATCTGTTTCTTCACATACATCTCCGGCTAATTCTTTACAAGAATAAATTGAACTAGGAATAGTTGGCTCTTCAGG
>JAKLIN010000035.1 GCA_022709585.1 Nanobdellota archaeon
TGTCTACATTTTCAGACTTGAAGGAACAGGTGTCATCAAAATCAAATTCTTCATCTTCTCCAGTTGTCCAGACATAAAGAACATATTTGCTTAATGCATCTGCATCAACGGCATCTTCAATCTCACTTAAGTCATCAACTTTAAAGGAAATTGTAATTGTTTCAGATTCTTTGGAATCCAAATCAAAATCATTTTCTTCTTCATCAATTAGCCAAGATTCTAATTCAGTATTGTAAACTCCCCAATGAACTACAATATTTTCAATGTAATCTGAACCGGAGTTTTTCACTCTTACTTCAACTTCAATTTCATCAAAAACATACCATTCATCATCTTTCCCGAAACCATTTGAAACACCCATATCTCTAATTTCTGTTACAAGATTTGCTCCAAGATTCCCAATGTCAGCACATTCTTGAATCTCTTCAGGGTCTTCAGTTGTAACATCGCTTCCGATTTCAGTTGCTTCAATTTTGATATTATCTAAATGCCAATTTCCCGCACTTGTCTCAGGAATAACTAGCCTTAATTTAATCTCAGAATTATCTTCTAGATAACTAATTGAAGATAAATTAAAAGTATGCATAGGTGTTGAACCAAAAGAGCTTGCGATAGGAACATTTGTAGAAAAGTTAACAAATCCTGCTCCATTATGATATTGAACACTGAAGTTTGAAGCAGTAAGGGTAGAACCTTTTTTCTCATCAAGTTTTAAGATTATATCTTTGTAATCAGAAGTGTCTAAAGTTAATTCAATAAATCTATTTTCAATGCTCCAATTTCCTACGGATAAAGCTTTTCCAGTGTCTGCTGGATTTCCGTCTACATAATTATCTGTTCTAGAATCGCTTATTTCGAGCTCTGCGCTTGAAGTAACATCTACATTTGGATCTAAATCTTGGCTGTCAAAGTTCCATTCTGCAATAGTTATTGCGCTGGTTAAACCAAGTACCAATACTAATAGGAATATTCCTAGAACAAATTTAGCTGTGCTTTGTGTTGCGTTCATTTTAGTGTAATCATTTCGCAGTTACTATAGTTTAAAAGCTTTTTTATTGTTTAAGATATACTTTAAACTTCTAAATTCGGAAATTTTCAAAAAAATTTATATATTTATTAAGTTTAGATATCCTATTATAAATAGAGGAATTGGAAAGTTAGTAAAAATGGCGATAATTTCTAAGGATAACTTTTTTGGAGTATTATTTTTCATAATTGGAGTTATCCTTGCAGTACTAATTGGAATATTCACTAGTTTAATTCCTGTTCCAGCTTTGATTAAAATTAGCACTCAAATTTATGCAGTTTTAGTGATTTTAGGAGTAGTTGTTGGTTTTTCTATTAAAATGATTGGAAAAGACTCTCAAACCTTCCTTTTAGCAGGTGCAGTGTTAGTTGTAGTCAGCAAATTTGGAATGGACAGTGTCAGAGGCTCTTTGATTGGGATAGGTGTTGGAGACTTTGTTGCAAGCATCTTTGGTGCTTTGCTTGCTCTCTTTGTTCCTGCAACAATTATTGTAGCAATTAAGATGGTTATGTCTATTCAAAGAGTTTAACCAAATAGATTTAATTGCAGAGAATAAAATAACCTAAGCTAATACTAAATTTAGATAAAATTAGGCGAGGCGGTTGTAATTAAACTAAGTTTAGAATAAACTGTCAAGCTTTTCTTGTGTTTTGGTCTTTCCTTGAACTGGCTCTGGCTCTTTTTCAACTTTTGCGAAAGCTGGAGTTGCAATAACTATATTTTCTCTGAATCCAACAATGCTTCCTTCAATTGCATCTGTTGTTTTCTTTATCTTGGAAATAGCTCTTTTCAATTCAATTGTGTCTTTTTGTCTTAGAACTTTAGTATCAATAACTGCAATTGTAAATCCTTCTCTTAATGCGTCAAGAACCTTGTTTACATCGTCATAAGTGGTTAGTGCGAAAAGCCTTACATTAACTTTGGTTTCTTGCTTGCCTTGGCTTAAGTCAATTTCAAGATAATCACTGTCTGCTTCACCTTGCCCGGATCTTCCCGAGAATACTTTTTTTATTTTTTCGAATACCATAACCTTTTGATAAGATTTATATTTATAAAGATTTCGTAACTATTTTACTTAGTTTTTAGAATTATTTTCAATCATTTCGTTTCTAAGTTCTTCAACTTTTTTCTCTAAAAATTCTTCTTGCTTTTCAATTGCGATGATTTTAGCCTCGATAAACTTAATTTTTTCTTGCAATTCCTTTTGAACTTTATCTTTGCTGGACTTAATCATCAATCCTCCAACAACTTTGTACACTTCGTCGTCGGATTTTTTCAATTCCTCGAAGGCAGAATTTGTTTCAGCAAGTTCCATTTGAAAAGATTGCTTTTGTACTAAAGTGTTTTGCAAATTTTGCTCAAGAATCTGCATTTCTTGCAACATTTCTTCTTTATTGGATTTTTCTTTCATTTTAGAATTCTCACATAAATTAATTATTTCAACTTAAATTGCCTTAATCTTCTTAACTGCTTCTCTTGGCTTATAGAAGATTTTGCTTCCGCATTTTGGGCAGACAAATCTTTTATCTAAGTTAGCATCTTTTATTGCCTTAGAGCACTTGAAACATTTGTAGGTTGCCATATTTGAATTAGTGTATTTTTGTTTATAAGTTTAGTGTTTATTTGCTTGTTTTTTTAGACTTTCTTGCCAAAGCATTTCTTCCGGATTTGTCTTTTTGAACTCCGGTGTCTTTCTTTTCAACTCTCTTCTTTTCTTTCTTAGCTGCTTTTGCAATTCTTTCTTCAGTTTGAGCAGCAATTGATTTCTCGAGGTAAAAAACATCTGATGCGAATTTCTTTTTGCATTTTAAACATACCCAAATTCCCTTGGAAACTCTTTTTGCTTTTTTCTTTTTACAGAATGGACATTCTTGTTTTACTCTTTGTTTAGTTTCCACACTAGCAAGTTTAGAACGAACGCTTCTTCCGTATCTAACTCCTAATCGTCCTGCTGCTTTTACTTTCTTGGTTTTTGTTGCCATTTTTTATTATGATTTTTTTGTTTTTTTATTTTTGTTTTTTTATTTTCTTGGAACACTGAACATGATGGGGTTACCCGGATTTGAACCGGGGTCTCGAAGTCCCAAACCTCGAAGCTTAACCAGGCTGGCCCATAACCCCATTGATTTTATCATGCGTATTTGCGTTTTAAACCTTATGATTATTTTGTGATAAATAATCTAATTTGCTTGGGAAAGTTTACTTTCCTTTTTTGTCAGCTGGTTTTTTATCAGCTTTCTTGTCTGCGGCAGGGGCAGCTTCTTTCTTTTCTCCAGCTGCTGGTGCTTTTTCAGCTGTTGCAGCTGCGGCAGCCTCGGTCTTAGCTGCTTCTTCTTGTTTAAGCATCTTTTCTTGTGCTGCTTTAACATTTGAATAGTATTTGTCAAGTTCTGCTTTTTTCTCAGCAGAGGTGTTTGTTGATTCGCTCTTAATTTCTTTGTCGTATTTTCCTTGTTCAATTTCTCTTTGAATTTCAGTTGGAGTTTTGCTTTCAATTAAAATTCCAAGGCTTGTGCAAGTTCCAACAACTTCTCTAACAGCTGCTTTCAAATCTCTGGAAAGCAAATTGTCTTTTTTCATTTTAGCAATTAAGATTATTTGTTCAATAGACATGTTTCCAATCTTAACTTTTGCTTGAGCTCCTGAACCTTTTGCTGCTCCAAGCTCTTTTCTTAATAATTCAGAAACAGGTGGAGAAAATACCTTAACGCTAATTTCTTTAGTTGTTGTATTAATATCCAATTCAACAGGAACTTTCATTCCTGCAAATCCTTTTGTTGCCTCATTTACCTTTTGAATAACCTGATTGGCATTAAGTCCAAGAGGTCCTAGCTTTTGGCTTAAAGCTGGTCCTGGCTTCATGCTTCCACCTTCTACTAAAAGATTAATCTGCATCTTCGTTGTTTTCCTCCTCGTCTTCTCCTTCTTCTCTTCTTATAACTCTTACGTTATCTAATTTAATTGT
>JAKLIN010000036.1 GCA_022709585.1 Nanobdellota archaeon
AACTAATTGATTAGATTACTAAATTTAGTTTAAAGCAATCAATTCGAGGCAGTTTCTACAGTCTTCTCTAAAGATTTTTTCAGGAACAGCTCTGCCAAAGGAGGCTTCAATTAATTTTGTATCAATTTTTCCAGCGTAGTCTAAAATTTCAGAAACAGGTTTTCTTTCTAAGCCCAAGAAGAGTTTGCGAACATTAAAAGAATTGCTCATTCTCTCCACAAATTGACTTAAATAAGTGGGAGCATATCCTCTTCCTCCATGATATTTTCTTCCCTGAGGGTCTTCTTTAACCATAGCATAGATTTCTCCGGAATAAATGCTTGACAAACTCCAGAAAGTTAAATGAGCTTTATCTTGGAATCCTAAAACTAGATTATTTTTAGAACCGTCAGAACTATTTTCATCTGAAATAACTCCAACAATTTTCCCATCCCAATAATTTCTAATCTCTCCATTAAGAGGGCGTTTAGAACCAATACAAACGGCTTCTCCTCTAACTTTAAAGGAGTTGTACTCTTCTGGGAATAGAACATTATTTGTTTGATTCATGTTTGTATTTATTCTGACAAAACAGGGTTTAAAAAGAAATCGGTAGAAAAAATTGTTGTTTTTGGAAAAGATTAAAATTGTTTCTAAAAGTTAATTTTTCTTATTTCTTTCCAGAATTCTTTTGCTGAGATTTTGCATCAGCCGATTTTTGCACTGACTTCTGAGCTGAATTTTGAGATTGTACAAGAGCTGCTCTGTCTACGCCTGTTTTGAATTCACAATAATGGCATTTTCCACAGTAAACTCTGTCTTTTGCATCCATCAAAAAAACTCCAACGCCGCATCTTGGGCAGGTTGCTGCTCTTTCAACTTTATCTCCAGAGATTTTGTATTTTGAATATTTCTTGCTAGTTGGTTGATTTTTCTTTGGTTTCTTTCCCTTCTTTACTACCTTTTGTTTTTTTGCCATGTTATTTTATGTTTTAGATTATCTTAGATTGTTTATTTCTTCTTTGGTTGTTTAGCTTTTGGTTCTATTCGGTCTTTTTCCTGCTTTGAAGTGTAAATCTTAGCTGAAATTATGAAATTCTTGGAACCGAATTTTCCTTGAATGCCTTCAACTTTGATGTTTTCTTCAGGAGCTTTGAATTTTTCAGAGATTATCTTGTAAGCTTGTGGAAAACTGATTGAAGAATCTGATTCTACAGCTAACTTGACTTCTTCTCTGTTGAATAAGATATTGTGCTTTTTTTCGATTATTTCCATTGTTTCCATTTTGTTTTATTATCTTGCCTTTATAGCAAAGTTTCCTTTTTGTTTAATTCCTATTTTTTGAGCGATTTCTGATTTTTCAGGGTTTACAACAACAATTCTGCCTTTGAATCCTTCAATTGATTCTTTGGAACCGCAATTTGTGCATTTGTCTCCTTCATAGATTGTATTGCAGATTCTGCAAGCTTTTTGTTTTGCCATTTTAATAATTATTTCTTTTTAGTCTCCTTTTTCTTTTTATCTGTTTTTGCTTCTGTTTCAGTCGCTGCTTTTTTAGCACTTCTTTCCTTCTTAATCTTATCTTCTTTTATCCAGTCAAGTCTTCCAAGTCCAGGCTGTCTCATTGTTAACCCAATCTTGACAACATCTCCTTTGTGACTTAAAGCGACAATTCTAGCCAAGCATAAATCTCCTTGTTTAAGGCTTCTCTTGCTTGCTTTTCCAACAAGTGAGTTTGCTTTGCTGAAACTTACATAATCATCCATTGTTTGGCTAACATGAATCATTCCTCTCATAACACCCATGTCAATGAATGCTCCGAAAGTTGCGATTTCGGGTATGCTTCCGAAAACCAATTCTTGCAATTCTGGTTTCCAGGCGAGTAATTTGAAATTTGAATTGTAATAAACAGCTCCATCTCCGGGGATAATAACTCCTTCTCCGATTTTAAGAACTTCGATAACTGCAATTGCTTTACCCATCTCTTTATCATAATAATTTGCATAAGTTTCTTTGAGCTGGTTTTCTACAGCTTCCTTGGTAGGGAGGCCTAACAATTTTGGCTCTACTCTTATGTAATCTTCAACTTCGGTTATATAGAACATTTTAAAATTTGTAGTGAAATTGCTTTTTAAAGCTTATGTATTGAACCGCGAGAGTTTTAAAAGATTTCTCTTAATGAATTTTTCATTAAATCAAATAATTTCGAGTTTTTTCTTGTTTCTTATAACTAAATTCTTGTTTTTATTGCTTTTTTTGATTGCTCTATCTAAAGTTGCAATTATTAATTTATCATCCTGCTCTGCTAGTTTTTTGATTCCTTTGTCAACATCTTTGGTTCTTAATCTTATTTTGATGAATTCTTCGTTCTCAAGAATCATTAAGGAAAGTTTAGCAGCATTTCTGAATCTCATGGCTTTTTTTGACACACTAATAAATTTAATTTCTCCAATAACTTCCTCGGGAATTATGATTTTGTGCCCCATGGATTCTATTTGTTCAAAAAATTCTATTTTCTGTGTGACGCAAGAAAGAATAAAATTAGTGTCTAATAATACATTTCCCATGATAACTATTATCAAAGAGATTATAAAAAACTAATCTTTTCATTTCTTAATAAAAATTTAAAATGAAATAATAAAAGATAATTTTATTAATGACTTTTTGTTGTTTATGCAATGATTGAAAAAGAGAATCTGCTAAGAATTTTTCAAGAAACAAAAGAGGCTGTTGGAAGAGGAGATTCTGCAAGAATCAATTCGTTAAGTAACCAAACAATAAACAGTGCTTCGCTTCTTCAAGATTCAGACGTAATTGCCGTCGCAGTTATTGTTTATTCTTTAAGTAAAATTATTTCCAAAGAAGATTACAAAAAACTTTCTGGATGGGATAAATTCTACAAAGATTATATGATTGAAATTGACAAAATTATTATTGATTTGGAAAAAGATGATGATCAAAAATTCAGAGAACATATTGAACAGATTAGAAAAATCATTGACAGACTTTCTGGGGGTTTGAAAGAAAATGTCCAAGATGTTTTCAAAAAAGCCTCTATAAATAAGGCTTCAAGAATCTATGAGCATGGAATTTCAATGGAAAAAACAGCTAAACTTTTAGGAATCAGTGTCTGGGAACTCGCAAGCTATGCGGGAGGAAAAGAATTTCCTTATTCTGATTTAGGAAAAACGATTGATGTTAAATCACGAATTAAACTTGCAATTGATTTTTTCAGATAGAATAAAATGCCTTCTTCAACACCAAAAGTATTAATTTTTGATTCAAGCACTTTGATTAGCTTTGCAATGAATGGACTTCTCGAAGAAATTGCGGATTTGAAAAGAATATTCAAGGGTAAATTTATTGTAACAGAGGAAGTCAAAGAAGAAATTGTTTACAAGCCTATGAATATAAGACGATTCAAGCTTGAAGCTCTTCAAATAAAAGATTTATGCGACAGAGGAATTCTTGAAGAGCCAGAATCTCTAGGAATTTCAAAAAAAGAGATTTCAAAAAGAACAAAAGAACTTTTAGAGATTGCAAATGGAATTTTTGATGGA
>JAKLIN010000037.1 GCA_022709585.1 Nanobdellota archaeon
GGTTACATCTTCACTTTCCCAATTTTTCGAAGAGAATCCTCCTATTGCTAAAAGAGTCGTTTCTAAGGCAATTGATGCTGCTAAAGCAAGATTAGCTGCTAAAAGAGCAAAAGATTTGGTTAGAAGAAAAAACGCTCTTAGTGTTGGTGGAGGTTTGCCTGGAAAGCTTGCAGACTGTTCAAGTAAAAAATCTGATAACACTGAATTATATCTTGTTGAAGGAGAATCAGCTGGTGGCTGTTTTGAGGGAAATACAAAAGTTGCGTTGGCAGATGGAAGGAATCTTTCATTTATAGAATTAGTTGAAGAATACAAACAGAAAAAAGAGAATTTTTGTTATACAATTAAAAAAGATGGAACTGTAGGAATAGCTAAAATTGAAAATCCTAGAATCACTAAAAAAAATGCAGAGATTATAAAAATTGTTTTAGATAACGACAAAGAAATTATTTGTACTCCGGATCACAGATTTATGTTAAGAGATGGAACATATAAAGAAGCTAAAGATTTGACAAAAAAGAACTCATTAATGCCATTTCATAAAAGGATTTCTAAATTAGGAGGAAATATAACTATTGATGGATATGAAATGATTTGGGACCAAACCAAAAAATGGGTTTTCACTCATATGCTTGGAGATGAATACAATCTTGAAAACGGAGTTTATTCTAAAGACCAAGGAGAAGCAAGGCATCATATCGATTTTAATAAGTTAAACAATAATCCTCCTAATTTAATAAGACTTCCAAAAGAACAACACTTAATGATTCATACTGAACATCTGGAAAAAACTTTACATCGAGAAGATGTTAAACAAAAAGCAAGAGAAGCTCATCAAATTTTAGCATATAAAGAAAAAATTAGACACTGGGCAAATCAGCCTAAAATAAAATTAGCATTATCCCAAAATGCAAAAAAGCAATGGCAAAACGAAAATTACAAGGAGTTTATGAAAACTAAATTCCTGGAATTTTATAATTCTAATAAAGAATATCAAAAATTAAATAATTTAATACTTGATGAATCTCAGAAAAAATATTGGGAAAACTTAGCGAATCGGGAAAAAGCATCGCAAAAAATGAAAAAGTTTTTTGAAGAAAATCCGAACGCTAGAGATTATCTATCCTCTTTGGCGAAAGAACAATGGAAAGATGAAGTTTTATTAATTTGGAGAAAGCAAAAAACCAAAGAGCAATGGACTCCTGAATTCAGAGAAAAAAGGAAGAATTCATATAATAAAACATATTATGAAAAAACCATTCAATTAATGAAGCTTGTTCTTGAAGAGCAAGGAGATTTAAAGAAATTTGAAGAAATAAGGATAAAGAAAAAAGATAATTCCTTATTGAGCCTTAATACTTTTTGTTCAAGATTTTTCAATGATAATTTAGAAGTTATGTTAGAAACAGTTAAGAATTATAACCACAAAATTAAGCGCATCGAATTCTTAGAAGAAACAAAAGATGTTTATGATTTAGAAGTAAAAGAAACACACAATTTTGCTTTAGCATCGGGTATTTTTGTTCATAACAGTGCAAAACAAGCAAGAGATAAAGAGTATCAGGCAATTCTTCCCCTAAGAGGTAAAATTTTGAATGTTGAAAAAGTAAACCCTGTTAAAGCTCTTTCCAGCGAGGAAATTGCAAATATGATTACTGTTATTGGTGCGGGAAACGGAGAGCAATTTGATATTTCCAAATTAAGATACAATAAAATTGTAATTATGAGTGATGCAGATGTTGATGGAGAGCACATCAAGACTCTTATTTTAACTTTCTTTTATAGGTTCATGAAAGAATTAGTTGAGAAAGGGCATGTTTATGTTGCTATGCCTCCTCTTTACAGAGTTAGAAAAGGGCAAACAGATTATTATGTTTATTCAGATGAAGAATTAAAGGAAATGTCGAGCAAGCTTGGCGGAAATTTAACAGTCACAAGATTCAAAGGTTTGGGAGAAATGAGTCTTAATCAGTTGTGGGATACAACTATGAATCCTAAAACCAGAAAAATAAAAAAGATATTCATTGAAGATGCTGTTGAAGCAGAGAGGGTTTTCTCAATGCTTATGGGAACAGAAGTTGGAGAAAGAAAGAAATTCATTTCAGAAAATGCAAAGGAGGCTGCATTGGATGTTTAATTTTGTTAAAATTTAATATTTATTTAAAATGGCAAAAAAAAGTAAATTACAAACACCTGACTGGATATTAAAAGGTGAAAAACCAAAAGCTGAAAAGAAAAAAGAAAAAACATTCACTATTCGAAAATGCCCTAAATGCAAAAGCGATAGTGTTAGAGTGGTTTTGGGCGAAGATGAAGGAAAAACACTAGGGCAATGGGAATGCGAAAAATGCAGTTGGACTGGAAAAGATGTTAAAAAAGAAGAATTAAATGAAGAAGAATTCATGAAATACTTAGATGAAAAAGGCGAGGAGGTTTTATAATCATGGCAAGAAAAAACGATGAAGATTTTGATGATGAAGAGCGCGGAAGTTCTGGAGCAATGAAGAATAATGATGAAGATTTTGATGAAGATGATGAATCTAGTTCTAGTTTCGGAAAAGGCGGTTCTGAATGGGAAGGCGAAGAGCCTGAATTAGTTGTTGAAGAAGTTGAAGATGAAGAAGATGATGATGAAGACGAAGATGAAACAAGTGATAATGAAGAATCTGAAAAAAGAAAAAGCAAAAAATCTTCAAAGAAAGACAAGGGCAAAGAAGAATTTGTTATAGATGAAAAAAGTATAATTCCTTCTGAAGTTTCTGGAGAAATGAAAAAAGCTTATTTGGATTATGCAATGTCTGTTATTGTTGCAAGAGCGCTTCCTGCTGTTGAAGATGGACTTAAACCTGTTCAAAGAAGAATTTTATATTCAATGAGTTTGCTTGGATTAAAGCCAGGAACTCAAACAAAAAAATCTGCAAGAATTGTCGGAGATGTTATCGGTAAGTTCCACCCTCATGGAGATACTGCTGTTTACGATGCTCTTGTAAGAATGGCACAGAATTTCTCTTTACGTTATCCTCTTGTTTTTGGACAGGGTAATTTTGGTAGTGTTGATGGAGACCCTCCAGCTGCATATAGATATACTGAAGCAAGACTTGCACCAATGGCTCCAGAGTTATTAGAAGATTTGGAAAAAGAAACAGTGAAATTTGTTTCCAACTTTGATAATTCTTTAAAAGAACCTGAATTGCTTCCAGCAAAACTTCCAAATATGTTAATCAATGGAGCATCTGGAATTGCAGTTGGTATGGCAACAAATATTCCCCCTCATAATTTAACAGAAGTTTGTGATGCAATCACCGCTTATATTAAAAATCAAAACA
>JAKLIN010000038.1 GCA_022709585.1 Nanobdellota archaeon
GACCAGCCTTATGAAGGAATGGAAAATCAAATGGATTGCGACCCTGTTCCTGAATCTTTCACTATTTCAAGCACTCACGAATGTAGAACAATCTTAAACGGATTAAAAGACAGAGAAAATAATACTTTCTATTTCAAATGCAAAGACCACCCTGAATTAACAGATTCTGAAAGAAATACAAATTTAGAATCTTACAAATTTGTTTTAAGAGGAACAGAAGAATTAGTGATTAAAACAATTGAACCTAATGAACTTTTGATTGAAGATGCAAGAGACCCTGTTCCAGTTACATTAAAAGTTGAAACCACTGCAGGATTTGACAAGGGTGCTTCAATTTGTTCTTTCAGTAAAACCGGAGAAGAAGGAAGCTATATTCAATTCTTTAACACTGGAAGTTACTTGCATACACAAGAGTTATCTCTTCCACAAGGAGATTACACTTATTACATTCAATGTGTTGACTTGGGAGGAAATGCTGCTAGTGGAGAAATCAGCTTTAGTGTTGCTCCAGATAATGCTGCTCCTATTGTTGTAAGAAGTTATTATGAGGAAAAGAATCTTAAGATTATAACTAATGAAGATGCTGAATGTGTTTATGATACAAAAGATTGCACCTATCCATTTGAAACAGGGCTTAAGTTTAACAGCATTGACAGCAGAACACATTTAATTGAATGGAAGCCTGACTTGGGAACTCATTACATTAAATGTAAAGACAGATTTGGAAATCAGCCTGCACCAAATGCATGCAGTATTGTTTTAAGGCCAATAAAAATTCTGTAAAGATTTATAAGTTATAATCTTCTTTTTTAATTATGGTTAAGCAGTTTAAAAAAAGAGCTCAGATGCAGCTTTCTTTTGGAATGATTTTCTCAATAATATTAATTATTGCATTTATCGCATTTGCATTTTATGCTATTCGTTATTTTCTGAATCTTCAAGAAGAAACTCAAATTAAGGATTTTATTAGAACCTTACAAGGGGATATTGATGAAGTCTGGGGGTCAACAAAGTCTAATGAATCTAAACAGTATTTCCTTCCAGAGAAAATTAAAAGAATTTGCTTTGAAGACAGCGAATTTGGAAATTTAGTCTTAGAAAAAGACGGGCCTCGTCAAAGAGAAACTCTAAATAATGTGGATATTGCAAAAACTCTTTCTGAAAACTCAGGGCAAAGAGTTTGCATTGACAACATCCAAGGCAAAATCAATCTTAATTTAATAAAAGATTTCAGAGAAACCCTGGTGACAATAACCAGATAATAACATGAAAAAAAGAGGAGCTTTAGAAATATCTTTTGGATGGCTTTTTGCAATAATTGCGGGAGCAGTGATACTTTTTCTTGCTATTTTTCTTTCTGCAAGAATAATGGGAGTTGGACAAAAAGCGAACAGTGCTCAAGCTCAAAAGGGAATTGGAAATTTGCTTGAGCTTTTTGAGAGCTCTTTTGAGTCCTCACAGGAAGGGAAAATGGATTTCACTGTGGAAACAAGGATTTACAACAGATGTGATAATCTAGAATACTTTGGAGAGCAGTTGATTGGTGTTACTCAAAAAAGTTTTAGGAAATGGCCAGATGCCCCAATGAAAGATGAGATGACTTCTTTTCAAAACAAGTATATCTTCTCTGAAACAGTTATAGAAGGAAGGAAATTTTCAGCATTCTCAAAGCCATTTGAATTTCCTTTTAAAGTTACTGACTTAGTTTATCTGATTCCTTCTGAAAAAAAGTATTGCTTTATCTCAACCCCTTCAACTTTGAAATCTGATTTTTCAAAAATCTCCCCTGAAAATATAATCTTTTCTCAAACTGGAAATGATTGCTCTTCAGATAGTATAAACGTATGCTTTTCCTCTCAAAAGGATTGCGAGATTCAAGTAAGCTATTCTAAGGGGCAGGTTCTCAAAAAAGGCAAAACAATGCATTTTGATTCTGACACCTTGATGTATGCGGCAATATTTTCTGAATCTCAAATTTATGAATGCCAGGTGCAAAGGCTTATGGTTCGAGCAAATGAGCTTTTAGGATTATACCTAAAAAAGTCAGAAACAATCTCAAAGGAAAATTGTTTGGGACTGGATTTAAGCTCGAAGCTAATTGAAATTAAGTCGCATATTTCTGGTTTTAAAGATTCTTCAGATTTGGATTTGATAAGCAATTTAATTCAAGAAGCAAACAAAGTAAATCAAGCAGAAGGAAGCTGCGCATTATGGTAAAATGAACAAGAAAGGGCAATTAAAAATTCAGCAAATGATTTTCATGCTAATTGGAATTGCGCTGTTTTTTTCACTTATCGGGCTTTTCGCAGTTGGAGCATTGATGGGAAGCTTAAATGAGAAAGCAAGACTTGCTGCAGAAGAGAATGCAGTTCTTTTAACTTTAAAACTCGCAGATTCTCCTGAGTTTTCTTGCGCAAAAACAGGAGACAATCTCGGTTCTTGCATTGATTTCGATAAAGTTATTCATTTAAAAGAAAATTCTCAAAAGTATGAAAAGTTTTGGGGAGTGAGAGGAATTGAAATTAAACGAATATATCCTTCTGGAAATAATATTGAGTGCACCAAGGAGAATTATCCTGAATGCGACAGTATCACTGTTTTCCCTTCGTCTTCTGGAACAGGTGTCGCGGGATTTGTTTCTTTATGCAGAGTTGAAGATTTAACACAAAAAAAAGAATTAAAATGCGATTTAGCTCAGATAATTGTGATATACTAAAATGAAAAACAAAAAAGCGCAAGAAGAGATGGTGGGATTTGCTTTAATTATTATTCTCATTGCAGTTATTTTTGTTGCTTTTCTGGGATTCTCTTTAAGGGAAAGGCAAACAGAAAAAATTGAAAGTAAAGAGGTGATTAAATTTATGGCAGCTGTTTTAGGTGTTAGTGTTAAGTGCGGAGATTATGATTTAAAATCTATTGAAGATTTGATTTCTGAATGCAATAAAGGCAAATACTGCTCTGGGCGAGACAGTTGCAAGGTTCTGGAAGCAAGCTTGCAAGAAATCCTTAATTCTAGCTGGAATCTTCAAGAACAAAGCCCAGTTAAAGGATATTCTTTGAATATCACTAAAGTTCAAGATAAAACCCCTTTAGTGGAGATTAGCGCGGGAAATGTTACTAGGCAGGCTAAGTGGACTTACCAGGATTATGCTAAGGAAAGAGTGGAATTTGTGCTTTATTATAAGCCTTAAGTAGTGGTTAAATCTTTAGGTACTACGGGAAGTTAAATAACTTTGTTTAGATTCTTAGTCTAATGTTGATTATGTCTGCATTTAAGATCGGCTTTAGTCGCTTTCGCTTTTTTGT
>JAKLIN010000039.1 GCA_022709585.1 Nanobdellota archaeon
GGATTTGTTACACTTAAAGGAGAAAAGATGTCTAAGTCCAAGGGAAACACAATAAATCCTCAAGAAGTTATTGAAGCGCACGGAGTTGACGCAGTAAGATATTGGGCAGCTTCTTCTAAATTAGGACAAGACTTCGACTACAATGAAAAAGATGTTTTAACAGGGAAAAAGTTTGTCAACAAATTATTCAATGCAGCTAATTTTGTTTTCATGAATTTAAAGCATCAAGAAAAAAAGCCAGAGTTAATTGAAACAGACAGAATATTCCTTTCAGAATTAAATAGTTTAATTGATTCTGCAACAAATGCTTTTGATTCTTACAATTTCTCAAGAGCTAAATCTGAAACAGATAACTTTTTCTGGAAAAGTTTCACAGATAATTATCTTGAAATTGTCAAGAATCGTGTTTACAACGGAACAGAAAAAGAAAAAGCTTCTGCATTTTACACACTTTACAATGCACTTTTAGTTTTCATTAAACTATTTGCTCCAATAACTCCGTATATAACTGAAGAAATTTATCAAAATCATTTCAAGCAGTATGAAAAAACAAAATCAATTCATTTATGCAGCTGGCCTGACAAAATAGATGTAAAAGACAATGGAGATGACGATGAAAAATGGGAAAAAATAACAGAAATAATCTCTAAAGTTAGGCAAGAAAAAACTAAAGCTCAAAAACCAATGAATGCTCCAATAAAACTTGCATTAGATAAAAAAACAATGAAATTCTTGAAAGATTGTTTAAAAGATATTGAAAGTGTAACCAATTCTTCTGAGATTAAAGAAGGCGAATTCCAAGTGAAATTCCAATAACCTGCTTGCTCAGTTTTATAAACAATTATCATTTAAAATTAATATGGCGATAAGCAAATTTGAATTAGGCGAACTGATAAAAGAACTGGAAAGTCATAAAGGTAAGCATACAGAATTAGTAACTGTTTATGTTTCTGGAGGTTATGATATGAATGCTGTTCAAAGGCAGCTGGAAGCAGAAAAATCCACTGCAAAGAACATCAAATCAACTACAACAAGAAACAATGTTATCGATGCATTAGAAAAAGTAATTAGAGAAATGAAAACATTCAGAAAAACACCTGAAAATGGAGTTGCTTTCTTCACAGGAAATATTTCTCAAGTTGAAGGGCAGCAGGATATTGGTTTTTGGCAAGTTGAGCCTCCAATGCCACTAAAAACGCGTCTTTACAGATGCGACAAAGAATTTGTTCTTGACCCCTTAAAAGAAATGATGGAAGTTGACGAAGTTTTTGGACTTTTAGTTATGGATAGAAAAGAGGCAACAATTGGAATTCTTGAAGGAAAGCTTATCAGAGTGGAAAAAAGAATGACTTCAGGTGTTCCAAGCCAGATTAAAGCAGGGGGACAGTCAAGCCAGCGTTTTCACAGAGTTCTTGAAGGATTAACCAAGGATTTCTATAAAAGAATTGCAGAAGAAATGAAAAATATTTTTTACGAAATGAAAAAGCTTAAAGGAATTATTGTTGGAGGGCCTGTTCCAACCAAAGATGAATTTTTAGATGGAGAATATATGATGACAAGACTCAGAGAGAAAGTTATTGGCAGAATTGATACAGGAGACACTTCTGAGTCTGGACTAAAAGAGCTTGTTGAAAAAGCCAATGATTTGCTTGCACAACAAGAAATCACAAAAGAAAAAAAAGAAGTTCAAGGTTTCTTTGAAGCACTTGCAAAAACTCCAGACAGATCAAGCATTGACTTAGAACACATTAAAAAATCTCTTGAGATGGGCGCAGTGGAAAAGTTATTCATTTCTGAAAGAGTTGACAAAAAAATTTTACACGAGCTTCAACAGATGGCTGAAAACACAGGTGCAGATATTAAATTAATCTCCACAGAAACAGACGAAGGAATTCAATTTTATAATCTTAGAGGTGTTGGTGCAATCTTAAGATACAAGGTTCACTAATCAAATTTATGGAACTAACTGAAAAAACTGCAAAAGAGATTGATGAAGCAAGAGAAAAAGAATATCTAAAAAAAGTTGAAGCTGTTTTATTTATTGCAGGAAGGTTCCTTTCAATGCCTGAATTAGTTTCCTTTACAGATTTAAATCCAATAATTCTGCAAGAGCTTATAGAAGAGCTAAAAGAAAGATACAACAATGAAGAGTCTGCAATTGAGATTGTTGAAAGAGACAAACTCTGGAAAATGGACATCAAAAAAGAATTCTCAGATATTATTAATAGAGTTGCCTCGGGAAATTCAGAATTTTCTAGAGCAGAGCTTGGAACTCTCGCGTTCGTTGCATTCAAACAGCCAATAAAGCAATCTGTTGTCATTAAAACAAGAAGCAACAAAGCTTATGATCATATAAAGAAATTCATGGACTTAGGCTTCATCAGAAAAAAGAAAACAGGGCATACATATGAGATTTCTCTAGCAACAGAGTTCTATAATTATTTCAAAGTTCAGGATTCAGAAAGCTTCATAAAAAAGATTGGAGAAAACAAAGATGATTGAATTGCACACCTTCTTAATTTATATCACTGCATATATCGGAATTTTTGTAGCTACTTTTTATTTTATTAACCTCTCGAAATATTATAAAAAAGAGCAACCAAAAGAAGCAACAGACAAAACAGTAAGTATCATCATTCCTGCTTATAATGAAGAAAAGAATATTGCTAGAACAATAGAGTCTGCA
>JAKLIN010000004.1 GCA_022709585.1 Nanobdellota archaeon
AAAAAATAAAGATAAAGAAATAAAGAAGAAAATCAAAAAAATAATTTAAATTTGCAAAATAAAAAAGTACTTTCAAAGATTAAAATAAATAAAATTCTGTTTAAATCCCACATATAATTATTCAAAAAAAAATTTAAAATTTCTCTCATTACCAAACTCCTTCAGGAGAATTTTTACATTTTTTTATCTTTATGAACCGCTGTAGGAGCTTCTCCTCCGTGCCAGGTGAATCTTGGGCGAATTTTAACAGGATAAATTCTTTCGGAATTATCGTCGAGAATTATCGCAGAACCTTTCATGTCTGGCAAATCATCCATATATTTTACAACACTATCGTAAAGATAACTCTGCATAATGTAATTAAGAGCTTCTAAATCTTGTTTGGAAGTGACTCTGTGAGATATAACAACATCTGATTGAGTCATGACATCTGTGCTGATTTTTCCGGGCTGTTGAGTTGCAAGTACAACTGAGATTCCTGGTTGTCTACCTTCTCTTATCAGCTGAATTAATGCGTCTGTTGCAGCTGTTTTTTCATTTAAAGGAAGAAATTCATGAGCTTCATCAATAAACATCCAAACCAAAGGCATTTCTTTTTTTTCAGAAGAGTAATTCAAATCAAATCCTTGTGAAACAGATTTGATTTCTTCTTTTTTTCTTGCAGACATTCTTTGATTGAAAATCTTTTTTGAGATTAAGCTGATTACCATCGCTCTTACATTAAAGCTTCCAACAGAGTTGTAAACGCTTAAATCTAAAACAGAAGTTGTTCCAGGGTTAACCAAATCTGAGACTTTTGTTGCTTCTTGTTTTGTTTCTGAGAAAATTCCCCAAGTTTTAGCTGCTTCAAAAAGTGCAATAGCTGAATTTTTTACATCTTGAGAGGCTCTTTTATCTTTTTCAAATAGTTCTAAAACATCGTCGATATTGAAGGTTTCTGATTTTTTCAGCTCATTTATTATTCTTTCAATTAAAATGGAAATAGGATTTGTCATTTCCAAACCAAAAGTGATTGTCCAGTCTTCTGCATTAAGTTCAGTGATATCTAAAGCGAATTTTTCATCAACAGGAATCCCTTTTTCCAAATAAGTTTCATAATGCCCGTAAGGAATAAACACTTTCACAGGAAGATTCTTTGGTTGCAAATCCCAATCTTTTAAGAGTTCTTTGTCTTTTTCATTTCTAAATTTCATTGTCCAGTAAATTCCCATTGTGTCAAACATAATTGAAGCAATGTTTTGATTCACTTCTTTTGGAAGATTTGAAAGCTCTTCCGCTATAACTCCTAAAGTGTAAGATTTACCTCCCCCTCTTTTACCTGTAACAAGAACAACATGACTTCTCATAACATCCATAAGAATTCTATTGCTCAAAGAAGTATACTGCCCCATTTTAACATAGCCTTTTCCTAAGAAAATCAACCCCTTGTCCTGGAATTTCTTTTTGTCATTGGAATCCCTTCCTACAATAATATCATAAGCCATTTTGTCTTTTTGTCCTCTTTTAAGCTATTTTCTAGCAATACATTAAGATAGCTATTCTGTTTTTTAATTGTTTTGTTTGTCTCGATGATTTTTAGATTAGCTTTAAATAATTCAAGATTTTAGTTAAATTATGGAAATTGAATTTATCCCTATTGACTACGATTATTTTGATTTTCAGGAAAGAAATTACATTAGAATCCTCGGAAGAGATAGTAAAGGAAAAAGGGTTTGTGTTTTTGATTCTTGTCCTGCTTATTTCTGGGCAATTTTAGAGCAAGGTTTGAGTGATAAGAAAATACATGAAATTGTTGAACAAATCAAGAAAATTCAGCTGGATGTTAAAAAAAGAACAACCAAGGTGGAAAAGGTTGAAATTCATGACAAGAAATTTCTTGGAAAAGATGTTAAGGCTTTGAAGATTTTTGCTACAAACTACAAAGATTTGCAAGATGTTGCTGAAAAGCTAGATATGGACGGAATTGCAAAACGAAGAGGTTATGATTTAGGTTTTGTAACACATTACATTATTGAAAAAAAGATTCTTCCATTGAATTGGTATAAAATCTCTGGAGATTTGCTTGGAGATGATGGATTTAATGGAAATTATTCAAGTTTAGATGTTGATTTTTGCATGACTTTAGATAAATGCAAAAAAATTCCTCAAAAAGAGTTTAAGCCTAAGATTTTAAGTTATGATATTGAAACAGAAGAGTTTCAAATTGGGGAAGGAGAAATACTTATGATTTCTTTGGTTTCTGATAAATTCAAGAAAGTTTTAACTTGGAAAACAGGTTCTAAGCATAAGCCAGAATATGTAGAGTATGTGAAAAATGAAGAAGAATTACTGGAAAAATTCTCAGAATATGTAAATAAAATTGCTCCAGATTTTTTAGTGGGTTATTTCTCAGATGGTTTTGATTTGCCTTATCTTAAAGCTCGTTCAGAGAAGTTGAAAGTGCCTTTGAAAATTGGAATAGACGGAAGTCAGCCAAAATTTCATGGAGGAGCTTTTCCAAGCGGGAGAATTTCAGGAATTGTGCATGTTGACTTGTTGAGATTCATAAAAACAGCTTATGCTCAATATATGCAGTCTGAGTCTTTAACATTAAATGAAGTTGCAAAAGAATTTATTGGAGATCAAAAAAAAGAATTTGAGTTTCAGCATTCTTCAAAAATAAAAGGAGATGAATGGAATGATTATTTTGAATACAATTTGCATGATTCTGAACTTGTTGAAGATTTATTTGAGAAATTCTGGCCAGATATCTTTGAATTTACTCAGGTTCTAAATGAACCTGTTTTTGAAGTAACAAGAGCAGGACTTTCCAAGTATACTGAATCTTATGTTTTGCATAATCTGGATAAATTCAATGAGATCCCTGAGAAAAAGCCAACAAATGAAGAGATGGGCGTTAGAAATAGAGTTAGTGTTGAAGGAGCATTTGTTTTTGAGCCTACGCCTGGAATTTACGAAGATATTGCTATGTTTGATTTCACTTCTATGCATACAAGTATTATCATAACTCACAATCTTTCTAAATCCACTTTAATTTCAGATGAAAAGCAAATAAAAAAAGAAAAAGATGTTTGGGAATCTCCTGAAATAAATGAAGCTGGAGAAAAAGTTAATTATTATTTCACAAAGAAACCTGGATTTTTCCCTGAACTGATGAAAGAAATATTTGAATTAAGAAAAAAAGCAAAGCAAGAATATCAAAAAAATCCGAATCCTATCACTAAAGCAAGAAGCAATGCTTTCAAGGTTCTTTCAGCGTCGGCACATGGGTATATTGCTTTTTTCGGAGCTCGTTATTACAGTCATGAAGCATCTGCATCAATATTAGCTTTTGTAAGAAAATACAACAAAGAAACAATTGAGAAAGTTGAGAAAGCAGGCTATAAAGTTATTTTTGGAGATACAGACTCTGTCGCTTTCTTGATGAAAGACAAAACTAAAACAGATGTTAAGAAACTTCTTGAAAAATTAAATTCAGAGCTTCCAGGAGTTATGAAAATGGAACTTGAAGATTTTTACAAAAGAGGGCTATGGGTGACTAAAAGAGGCGGAGATATCGGAGCTAAAAAGAAATATGCTTTAATCACAGAAGACGGAAAATTAAAAATTCGAGGATTTGAAACAGTTAGAAGAGATTGGTGCGGATTAGCAAGAAAAGTTCAAAATGATGTGCTTAGAATTATTCTTGATGAGGGTAATGAAAAAAAAGCATTGGATTATGTTAAAAAAATAATTGATAAACTAAAGAAACGTGAAATAAAGAAAGAAGAACTTGTAATTAGAACTCAGCTCAAGAAATCTCTTTTGGAATACAAATCAATTTCTCCGCATGTTATTGCAGCGCAGAAAATGAAAGAAAAAGATATTCCAATTACTCAAGGTAATTTAGTTAGTTATTACATCGCAGAATCAGGTGAAAAAAAGAAACTTGTTAGAGACAGAGTAAAGCTTCCAGATGAGCCAGGAGAATATGATTTAGAATACTACCTGGAGCATCAGATTATTCCTGCTGTGGAAAACATTCTGAATGTGTTTAAAATAAGCATAAAAGAGATTATAGACGGAAAAAAGCAAACCACTTTATTTGATTTCAAGTGAATTAAACTCGTTTCTCGTAGAAATAAAATTCTTCTCCGCGTGCATATCCTCTTTTTCCCATGAATTCCTGCATGAACTTATTTGTTTTTTGAACTAATCCTACAATTGTGCTTAACTTTTGTTTTTTACATTCTTTTTCATAAATTTCATACAATCTTTTTCCTATTCCTTGTGAGCGATATTCTTGAGAAACAACAATATCCACAAAAAAAGAGTATTTCTTCTTTTTCCACATCTCTGCTAAAAGAACGCCCACGATTTTGTTTTTCTCCTTGTCTTTTGCAATCAGCGCTAAATTTCTTTTTTTGTCTTTAATAGAATCTAAAATATAGTCTTCAGAGTAAACGGCATCCATTTCTCCGCATCCTTGCAATTCAGGGGTTTTCAAGATAAGATTTAAAATTTGTTTTTTATCTCTTAAGCTAGCTTTTTTGATTGTTATCATATTTTTTTAAATCGTTGAAACTTAATAAATCTTATTTGGAAGCTTGCTTATTCCAGGCTTAACAAATATTATAAATGAAGTTTTCTGGAGTTTAGTATGATAAATGAAAAATTAGGATTAAAGAAAGGATTCATAGAGCAAATGAATGAGCTTTTAGGGGAGAATGAAGCTCAGAAATATTTTGATTCACTTAACGAGCGTCCTGTTAAGTCAATTAGATGCAATACTCTTAAAATTTCATGCGATGAACTTAAAAAAAGATTGGAAAACAAGGGATGGAAAATAAAACAACCTTACAAGTCTGCGCCAGAAATATTTGTTATAGAATCAAATCTTGATCCTGGAGAGCTGGGAAGAAGTTTAGAGCATCAGTTAGGCTATTATTATGTTCAAGAGCTTTCAAGCATGATGCCTGTTTTAGCGCTCAAGCCTCAACCAGGTGATTTTGTTTTGGATTTATGCGCATCTCCGGGAAGTAAAACCACTCAGATTGCTTCTGAAATGAAAAATGAGGGGCTTTTGATTGCAAATGATGTTAGTTTGCCAAGGTTAAAGATACTTGCTTCAAATCTGGAAAGATGCGGAGTTGCAAATGAAATTATTACTAGAAGAGACGGAGTTTATCTTTGCAAAAAGTTGGAAGAAGAGGGATTTCAGTTTGATAAAATTCTTGTTGATGCGCCTTGCTCTGGTGAGGGAACAATAAGAAGTGCTCCTAAAACCGTTAAGATGTGGAATCCTTATGGGATAGTTTCACTTTCAAAAATTCAAAAAAGATTAGTGGTTTCTGCATTCAGTGTTTTGAAAGTTGGAGGAGAAATGGTTTATTCCACTTGCACGCACTCTCCTCAAGAAAATGAAGAAACAATTGATTTTCTGCTTAAACAATTTCCAGGGCAAATTAAAGTTGAAAAAACAATATTGCCTCTTAAAACTCGCCCAGGCGTTTTAAATTGGAGACAAGCTGAATATTCCAAAGAAGTTTCAAATGCCTGCAGAATTTATCCTCATGACGGAGAGTCTGAAGGCTTTTTCATAACTAAACTAAAAAGAATCAAATAAAATTAAATTTATTAAATAAGCTAAAACAAAAAATAAACAAAAATGAAAGAAACTAAAAAAAATCTTGAAAGACTAAGAGTTCTGGGAGCTGATGAAAAAAGAAAAATTGAGAAACAACTTCAAAGTCAGTTTGGAATAAAAGAGATTCCTGGAAAACTTATTATGATTGGAGGGGAGAAGTTATTTGTCTTCCTTGGAGATTTAGACTTGGAAGTTTTGAAGAAATTAGATGCTCTTGGATTAATTGACAAGGCTGGAGTTTATTTTGCAAAGATTTTAGAAAACGAAGAGGAAATAAGACTTACAATCGAAGGTTGCTGGCTTTTGAAAAACCAGATAACTAAGAATATTTTTGAAATTCCCGATGAACAAATGGAAAACTGGATGAAAGGGCAAGATTTGCTTATTCAAACAGGAAAGAAAGGTTATATTGCAATAAAATATCATTCAGATATTCTTGGATGTGGCAAAGCTTCACAAGAGAAAATAGGAAACTTCACACCAAAGAGCAGAAGATTAAAAGAAAGAACAGTGTTTTAATTATTTCTTCTTAGATGGTTTCTTTTTTTGAGGCTTTGTGCTTTGTTTAGCTTCTTTTCTACTTAATCCTCTATAAATATTCTTCAAGAAGATTAAGAGAATTGGCATTGTTACAATTATTGAAAACAAGTTTCCTAAAAGAGGGAGAATAGAAGTTAGTAATCCTGTAGCACACATTATAATCAAATATCCTCCAAGCAAGTGGAAGAATAATGGCCACCATTTCTTTCCAACTCTGTTTTTACTTTCTTGCAAAGATTCGCTAACAGTTTTTCCTTCGTTAAGAAGGATGTAAGGAGCAAGAACCCAATAAACTAAAAAGATTATTCCTGGAATTATCAATAGCAAAAATAACAAAGCAAGTAAAATGTTCATTACAATTGCTAACCCCAAATAATTCCAGAAATTCTTTTTAGCAAATTTAAGTGCTTTCTCAAATGTCACCTCTTTTTCCTCAGAGAGAGCTATCTTAATATGAACAATAGAAGATAAGATGAAAAAGACTGCGATGGCAAGAGCTGCTAAAGTGATAACAATTGCGGCAGGAATAATTGCAGCAAATGAAATTCCATTAAAGATTAGTTCAAAAAATTCTTGAGGATTTTGTAAAGAGGATAATGCTGATTCAGAAAATCCAGAGCTAGCTCCGAAGATAATCAAAACAGTAGCAAGAATTATAATAATCATTCCAAGAATCATTGGAAGAATTTGAAGTAGCAAAGATGTTTTGAAAATTACTGGAAATTTTTTAAGATATTCATCCCAAGTGTCTTTGAAATAATGTTCATGACTCTTTTTCATAATGTATTTACATTGAAATTATTTATAAACATTTTCTTTTTTCAATAAAAACTTGTTGAAAATTATTTTTTATTGAATTTTCGATTACCAAAACTTATTTAATTAGTTAATTTGTTGAGAAATCATGAACAAGCAAGAAACAGAAAAAATAATTGCAGCAGGGAAAATTCTTTCTCAAACTCGAGAGTATGCAAAAAAATTTATCAAAAAAGGAATGCCTCTTCTAGAAATTGCTGAGAAAATTGAAACAAAGATAGTTGAACTCGGAGGAAAGCCTGCATTTCCAACAAATCTTAGTATAAATGACATTGCTGCGCATTATACGCCTTCATATAATGATGAAACACTTGCAGAAGGGCTTTTGAAAATTGATTTAGGTGCTCATATTGATGGATGGGTTGCAGATGGTGCTTTTTCTATTGATTTGGAAAACAAAGAAGAGAATAAGAAATTGATTAAAGCAAGTGAAGATGCTTTGAAAAATGCAGTTGTGAGTGTTAAAAAGCAAGAACTAGTTGGAAAAGTAGGAAAAATAATTCAAGAAACAATTGAATCACAAAAAGCTTCTCCAATAATTAACCTTTCAGGGCATTCAATTGAACAATATGATTTGCATTCTGGTGTTAATATTCCAAATCACGCTTCTTCAGAAAAAACAGTCTTTGAAGAAGGAATTTATGCAATTGAGCCTTTCGCAACTTATGGAAGTGGAAGAGTTTACGACGGAAAACCTTCTGGAATTTACGAGCTTATTGATTTAAAAAATGTTAGAAGTCCTATTGCAAGAAAAGTTTTGGATTATGTTATTGAAGAATATGATCATCTCCCTTTCTGCTCTAGGTGGCTTGTTAAGAAATTTGGAACAAGTGCATTGATAGGATTAAAGCAGCTTGAAGAAAATGGAAACTTAATGCAATTTGCTCAATTAGTGGAAACAACTCACAAAAATGTTGCACAATCCGAACATACTGTTTTAATTTCTGGAAATAAAGTTATTGTTACAACAGAATAAACAAAAATAAATTTTGGTTTTTATCCCAAATAGCCTGTTCCCATTTGTTGAAGTGCTGGCTTAGAAGGTTTCAAGAAACTTTCTT
Organism: Nanobdellota archaeon; assembly: GCA_022709585.1. GTDB lineage: Archaea > Nanobdellota > Nanobdellia > Pacearchaeales > GW2011-AR1 > JAKLIN01. The sequence continues at coordinate 8,044 of JAKLIN010000004.1, forward strand.
CCATTTTTTTGTAAACTTCAATTGTAGACTTTGTTACGCTTGGGCTTATTTTCTTTAATGCGTCTTCAAAATGCTTTTTCTTGACTTCTTTTGCGTCAGCTGATTCTCTTAATGCAAGCATAGCCGCTTCTCTTGTAACAGCTTCGATATCTGCACCAGTGTATCCTTCTGCTTTCTTTGCTAAATCATCAAGATTAACATCTTTTGCAAGAGGCATCTTCTTGGTGTGAACTTTGAAAATATTTTGTCTGGCTTTTTCATCTGGAGCATCAACTAATAATATTTTGTCAAATCTTCCTGGACGCATCAATGCAGGGTCAATCATGTCTGGACGATTTGTCGCACCAATTACAATTATATCATGAAGTCCTTCGAGTCCATCCATCTCTGACAATATTTGATTAAGCACTCTTTCAGTAACTTTTGAACCAGGATCATTTCCTCTTCTTCCTGTTAGTGAATCAACTTCATCAAAGAAAATGATGCATGGAGCAACCTGGCGCGCTCTTTCAAATATTTTTCTTACTCCTTTTTCAGATTCACCAACCCACATGCTTAACAATGAAGGTCCTTTAACTTGAATGAAATTAGCTTCTGATTCTGTTGCCACAGCTTTTGCAAGCAAGGTTTTACCTGTTCCAGGAGGCCCGTAAAGCAAAATTCCTCTTGAAGGGCGGATTCCCATTCTTTCAAAACTTTCTGCTCTTTTAAGAGGCCATTCAACAGCTTCTATTAATTCTTGTTTAATTGTTTCCAATCCTCCGACATCTACCCATTTAACATTTGGATTTTCAATTAAAACTTCTCTCATTGCACTTGGTCTTACTGTCTTTAATGCATCAGCAAAATCATCATGAGTTACAATTAATTTGTTTAATTCTTCTTCTGGAATTTCTTCTTCTCTATCCAATTTAGCTTGCTGCAAGAATTTTCTAAGAACACCCATAGCTGCTTCCTTAGTGAGAGCTTCTAAATCTGCTCCAACAAATCCGTGGGTAACAGAAGCAAGCTCGTCGAGTTTCACATCTTTAGTTAAAGGCATTCCTCTTGTGTGAATTTTCAAAACTTGCAATCTTCCTTCTTTGTTTGGAACACCAATTTCAATTTCTCTATCAAATCTTCCCGGACGTCTTAATGCAGGGTCAATTGAATTAACTCTATTTGTTGCACCTATAACAACAACTTTTCCTCTGCTTTTCAAACCATCCATCATAGTTAATATCTGGCTTACAACTCTTCTTTCAACCTCTCCATTTGTTTCTTCTCTTTTTGGAGCAATTGCATCAATTTCATCAATGAAAATAATTGAAGGCGCAGTTTTTTCAGCTTCTTCAAAAATGTCTCTAATCTTTTTTTCAGATTCACCATAGAACTTGCTCATGATTTCAGGGCCATTAAGTAAAATGAAATTTGCATCTGATTCATTTGCAACAGCTTTTGCAAGCAATGTTTTCCCTGTTCCAGGTGGTCCATGAAGCAAGACTCCTTTTGGAGGTTCTATTCCAAGTTTTCTGAATATTTCCGGGTGTTTCAAAGGAATTTCAACCATCTCTCTAATTTTTTTGATTTCTTCATTTAATCCACCAATATCCTCATAAGTTATTGCAGGAATACTTTCTTCAGCAACTTCCACTGCTTTAGGACTAAGAGTGATTTCAGTGTCTTCACCAATTACACAATGTTGATTTGGATTAACAGATACAACAACAAATCTTATTTGAGTAACACTTCCTCCGAGATTTCCAAAACCCATTCTTCCCAAGATATCATTAAAGTTTCCAAACATATCATCAACATCGCCAAAATCTTCAGACATCATATCTTTTCTTTTTTGAATTCCCCCCATAACAATTATATCTCCTTTTGTAACAGGTCTTCCAAGCAAGCCTCTCTTTAATCCTTCAGGGTCAGCTTGAACCATTACATCTTTTTGTGCTGGAGCTATAACAACTTTCTTTGCTTGTTTTAAATCTGCTTTAGAAATCGAAATAACATCTCCAATCCCGGTTTTTGCATTTTTTCTGAGTATACCATCAATTCTGATTATTCCCTCGCCCATATCTGCAGGATAAGCTCTTTCTGCAATTGCAACTGTTTCTCGGCCTCCTTTAATTAAAATTGGCTCCCCTCTTCTAACATCTAGCTCTCTCATTATTTCAGAGTCAATTCTAGCCATTCCTTTGTAAGCATCATCTTGAAGAGCTTCTACTACTTTAAGTTGGACTTCTTTTTTATTCGTCATCTTTCTTTTCTCCTCCAAAATTTAAGGTTAACATTCCCATTTCATTGAAGCACAATCTCACCATTTCATCCATTATTTTCCTTTGGGATTCCATAAATGAAACAATTTCTTTGGGAATTGAAACAGCATAACTGTTTCCCACTAAACGCATTTTAACACTGAACTCTTTATTTTTTAGGTTTATGAATTTGTTGTATTCTGCTTCATCCGCAGGATGGATTATTTTGTTGTGGCACTTTGGGCAAAATACCGCTCTCATATCGAATCCATTTTTCGAATATTCAGCTTTTTTCATCTCAACCTTGCAGTTCTTGCAATAGATTGTGTTGTCGAATATATCTGTCATGTTTAGTGTATATCTCTTGTGTATACACAAACGGATACACTATTTAAATATTTCTATGCTTGAATGGTTGCATTTTCAAAATGAGTTTTATCTTAGAAAAAGAAAATGTAGTATCCTCCGAGGAAGAGTAATACCATTGCACCGATGAATGTTGCCCAAACAATAAATCTAGGGGAAGAAAGCCAAATCTTAGAACTTATTGCTGCAACTAAGAATACAATTATTTCATCAAGCATGTAAAAGATTATGTAAATTATTGTGTAAAATAAATAAGCAATCGTTGAAAGATTTCTCGTTGAAAGTGTAGAAGTGTATGCAGCAGGAATTGCAGCAGAGCAAGGGAATTCCATTATAGTAACAATTGCAGAGAAAGCGATTACTGCTAAAACCATTGTCAACGCGCTCTTTGGATTTTTAATCATCTCTTTGATACCATCTCGGAATTTTGTGATTATTGTCCCTTTGCTGGTTTCACATGTTGGGCCGTGTTTTTTGAATTTAAAGAACTGAATTAGATAGTAAATCCCCCCTGCAATTGAGATTAATCCAACGGCAATATTCATATAAGGAAGATAGCTTCCCAAGAAGGTGAATGCTTTATACCAAACAAGCATCAATAGCCAATAAATAAATGAGACTGTTAAGATAAAGAAACTTCCAACCGCAAGAATCTTTTTTCTTGAGCCTAATCCTAAAACAACTCCTAAAACAAAAATTAATGCTCCTAAAGAACAAACATTGAATCCGTCTACAAATCCCAACACAACTGAAAGCCCGATTAAGGAATACTTTTCTAAATCCACTTTTCCAAGAATAGGAAGGTTAATTGAGCTGTCCGTTTGATTCTGATTATTGTTATTCCCCTTTTCAAGATAATCTCTTATCTCTTGCCCTATTGAATCTTCAAATCCCAAATACCATTTTTCGCCCACAAAAGTCATAGGCACTAATCCAAAATAAGAACTTGGGATTTTGTAATCATCAAAGAATTGTTTCAGTAAAACTCGATTTTCTGGAGTGTCCACCGAATAATTATTTATTTTCAGTTCAGGATAGTCTTTTTGCAATTCTTGCAAAAATATCTTTTCTTTTTCGCAGTAAGGGCATCCGGTTTTCCAGAAAAAGTTTAACTCTTGCTCAGATGAACTTGCTGAAATATTTTGTATAAGTGTAATCAACAGAAATCCAATTAAAATAAAAGTAAGCAGCTTAAATCCAGATTTTAAATTTGCCATGAATGGTAATTGTCGTCTGCGTTTATAAGGGTTTTTGTTGGATTAAAACCGATTTGATAACTCTTATATATCCTCAAAAACATAAATTAATATGGCAAATACATTTGGAAAAGCAAAGAAAGAACGAGGAAAGCCTAAGAATACTAACAAGCATAAACAATATGTTTCAACAATTGTAGATGAAGTTGTTAGAAACTCAGATATTGTATTGGAAGTTCTAGACTCTAGATTCATTGAAAAAACAAGGAATATTGAGACAGAAAAGAAAGCTCAGAGATTAAACAAGGCAATTCTTTATGTTTTCAACAAGGCAGATTTGGTTGATGTTGATAAAATCAAAAAAGAAATTGAAATTTGGAATTTAAAGCCAAGTTTGTTTTTTTCTGCTAAAAAAAGAAAAGGCTCTGCTTCTCTGAAAAAGATGATTAAGATTCAAGCAAGCAAGCTCAAAAAAGAAATGGTAAATGTTGGAGTTATTGGTTATCCTAATACTGGAAAAAGCTCTTTGATTAATTTGCTTGTAGGAAGAGTTGTTTCCAAAGCTTCATCTGTTTCAGGATACACTAAAGGATTCCACAAAATAAAAATTGCGCAAGGAATTTATCTTATTGACAGTCCGGGAATTATTCCTGAAGAAGAAAAATTTGCAATGCAAAAAGGAATTGTAACAAAGCACTCTGAAATTGGAGCTATCAGCTGGGAGAAAGCAAGAAATCCTGAGATGATTGTAGATAAACTAATAAGAGATTACCCTTACATCTTAGAAAACCATTACCAAATCGACGCACAAGGAAATTCTGAAATTTTAATTGAAGAGCTTGGAAGAAGAATGCATTTTTTGAAAAAAGGAGATACTGTTGATGAAATCAGAACTTCCAAGAAAATTCTTAAAGATTGGCAGGAAGGTTTAATTAAAGTAATTTAATTTGAATTTAAAATGAGTGCTAAGTTAAAAAGCAGAAAATATTTTTTGTTTGCGGGAATCGGAATCTTTTTAATCTTAGTTTCAGGTTTAATTTACATGACTGCAAAAAATCAATCTGGAAATACTCGCGTGATGTTTGAAACAAATTACGGAAATATTGTAATTGAGCTTTACAAAGAAATGCCCATCACCACAGGAAATTTTGAGAAGCTTGTTCGTGAAGGATTTTATGACGGAGTTATTTTTCATAGAATAATTGATGGGTTTATGATTCAAGGGGGAGACCCAACTGGAACAGGAATGGGCGGACCAGGATATAGAATCAAAGATGAATTTACAAATACCTCTTTGGATAAGAATGACAGAGGGACAATCTCAATGGCTAATGCAGGCCCAAACACAGGTGGAAGCCAGTTTTTCATTAACCTAGTAAATAATAATTTTTTAGATAAAAGGCATCCTGTTTTTGGAAAAGTTGTTGAAGGCATGGAAGTTGTAGACAAAATCGCAAAAGTTCAAACAGATTCAAATGATAAGCCTCTTCAGCCAGTCAGAATAGTTAAAGCTAGAATATTGGATTAATAGATTTAGTGTTCTTTTATTTTCTATATCTTTTGCCCGCTTCTCCGGGAGGAATAATCGTAGCAATTTTAAGTTGAGGGTTGTAAACTACTGAAGCTAGTCCACCTTCTTTAATCTTAAATTTATCATCAATTAACATGAAATTTTTAGATACCCCGCTTTTTGCATATCTAAATGCCTGATGACTCTTTGGGAGATAACTATAATCTAAGTTTACTGGCCCGAAATGGCAACCGATTAAAAGGTTATTTTCTGGGTCGCAAAAAGTTAATATTCTTCTAGGAGAATCTACCTCCAAAGATAATTGATCTAAAGCACGTTTTATCATCTCTGTTGGTTTTACTACCTTTTTCTTATCTTCAAAAGAGTACCCTTGTAAACTTTCTTTAAACTGTGCGCTCCCCCATAATCTCTTAAAAAATTCATCATTTTGATTGATAAAAATATGAGCAGTATAAATTCCGGATTTGCTATTATTTTCTGCAAGCTCCTGGAAGTCTTCAATGCGCATTTTTTCGTCATGCAAATAAATACAAGTTTTTTTTGGCACGAAATTCTTTTGGTCTTTTCTTTCTTCTTGAGAGATAAGAACATAGTTACTATTTTTGCTATCTCTATCTTCTATTACAATTCCAGGGGTTTCAGCAAATCTTTGGCATACGACTTGTTTAGCTTGGAGCCTAGACACTAAATTCTTCATATTTTTCGATGCTAAGGCTTAGTTTTAAATGTTTTGTTTACAACGGATTTAAATCTCAGAATTTGTGCCAAGTGTGAAAATGCCTAAAGAAGGGCTAGCTTCTTTTAATAGAAAATTCCCAGAATATTCTTCATAAGACTCCTTTGAAGCAGGGATAACTGGGTGAGAACAGATGTACAAACTTTTTTCTAATCTTGCTGGCTGAAAATGTAATGCAATCTCTTTGATATTCTGCATGCTTAGAGCGATTTGCTCAAGTTCAGTTAAAGAATTTCTTTTTTGCAGAGAATCCGAGGTGCAGAAAATCGGCAAGATATAATCTTTTTTTGTGCAATTTTGAGCCATGGTTCTTAGATACTCTTCTTTGCTGGTGTTAGGTTCAATTAACGCAATTTTTAATTTTTTAATTGTTTCAAAGCAATTTCCAGAATTGTTTTCAATTTGAGAAAGAATATAATCTACAATACGAGGATTTTCTGGGTATATCCTTATCGCCATAATCTTAAGAATATCTTCTATTTTTAAGCTTTTTTGCACTGCCCCACTATTGTGCGGATTATAATCCAAAAGACAGATTAAGAATCCCTGCAAAGATTATCCAAAGCAAATAGGGGATTAGCAAGAATGTTGAAACGGGATTTATCTTTTTAGTATAAAATAAAGCCCAGATTATTGTTGAGAATATTATTAGCAAATCAATGAATCCAAAGAGGGGATTTCTTAAATAAAAAAACAAGAAAGACCAAAGTGCATTTGAGATTAAATTCAGTCCAAAGATAATTAATAATTTTATTTTTTCGCTTTTCTTAGATTTAATCCAAGAGAAATAAATTGCTAATATAATTAAAATGTATAAAATTGTCCAAGCAATCGAGAAAACAATTCTGGGAGGGGTGAATGAAGGTTTATTTTCTAAATACCATTGACTTTTTGTTGCTGTAGAAGTAAACAAACTTCCAAAAAGCCCTGTTAAAAAAACAGCGAGAGTTATAATTAACAAAATAACAAAATTATTTCTTCCTCTTCTTTTATCTTTGGACATTCACTTATGTAAATTAAACAGAGTATAAAAAATAATCGAAAAAATCAGAATTTTTTCTGGAAGCTTATTTTCAATAAAAACCGGAAGCCTTTAAAAGAGAATTTCCCTAAGAGATGTATAATTGCCTAACAATCAGAGGTGAGCGTGGGGTTTGCACCTGTTTGTTGGGCATTTTCTTTTTTTACATATTTTTAAAAATAGAATTAAACTAAACCGATTATGACAAAAATAAAAAAGATATCTAAGAGTGTTAGAAAGGGTTTCAACAAATTTTGGTTCTTGTTATGGGGAGATGATAGTTTGAAAGGTTGGATTTTCTCAATAGTTTTCCTTTTCGTGTTCATCAAGTTTTTATTTTTTCCAGCATTAGGCTTAATTACTGGCACTTCTCTTCCAATGGCGATTGTAGAATCTTGTAGCATGTATCATCAAGAACAATCTTTCTTTAATTTTAATAGCTGGTGGGAATCAGAAAACCCGAAGTATGCAAATTTTAACATTTCTAAACAAGATTTTGATTTGTTCAGAGGAGGACTAAGAAAAGGCGATATTATCTTTATTGTCAAAGCTCGTCCAGAAAAAGTTAAGTTAGGAGATGTAATTATTTTTGATGCAGGGCAAAGAAATCCTTTAATTCACAGAGTTGTCAATATCAAACAAGAAAATGGAAAATATATTTTTTCAACTTTTGGGGACAATAATGATCAACAATTAAGCGTAGAAAAAGAAATTTCTGAAGATCAACTTGTGGGAAAGCCAGTAGCAATAATTGGGCCTTATTTGGGATGGGCAAAACTTGTTTTCTTTGAAGCGCAACGTCCGGATTATGAAAAAGGCTTTTGCAAATAACTTTATCTTTTTTCGTCAGTTTTAAGTTTTATTAATCTGCAGAGTGATAAGAAAGATTTTTAAATGTTCCCGACAAGAAATTAAGTTAAAAATTGATTAAAATAGGTTAAAATGCAATTTTGCCCTAAATGCGGAGCTATCCTCGTTCAGAAAAGAAAAAACTTCGGTTGTCCTAGATGTACTTATTCTAGCAATGAAAAAGTTAAGCTTGTTAGTTCTGAAAAGATGAAAACTTCTGAAGGCATTGCAGTTGTTTCAGATAAGCAAAATGAGCCAACTTTGCCTATTGTTGATGAAGCTTGTAAAAAGTGTAAAAATAACCGAGCATATTTTTGGACCGTTCAAACCCGTGCAGGCGATGAAGCGGAAACCAAATTCTTTAAGTGTACAAAATGTGAGCATACTTGGAGAGAGTATAGATAAAAATATTTATTAATCTTAAATTCTAATTCCTTAGATGAATAAAGAGAGTGAGTGTAAATTAGGAATAATCACTTTTTTTGCCATAGCGATGGGATTTCTTGAGGCTGTTGTGGTAGTTTACTTAAGAAGAATTTATTATTCTTTTGGGTTTGATTTTCCTCTTAAAGGATTCATCGAACCAGAGATATTAAATATCGAATGGATAAGAGAGTTCGCGACAGTTATCATGCTTTTAAGTGTTGCAATACTTGCGGGCAAGAAATTTTATGAAAAGTTTGCATATTTCCTTTATGCATTTGCAATTTGGGATATTTTTTATTACATCTCTTTGAAATTGACTTTAAACTGGCCTGAATCGATTTTTACTTGGGATTTATTGTTCCTTATTCCTTGGCCTTGGATTGGTCCTGTTTTATCCCCTATTTTGTGGTCTGTTTTATTTGTTATATTCACTTTGTTGGTCATTTCTTTTAGGGATAAAAAGATCAAAGTTAAGTTCAGTGCGTTAGAGATAACTCTTTTTGTGCTGGGAGTTTTCATTACTCTTTATACCTGGCTTTATGATTATGGCAAACTGATAATTGGGGGAGGCTATACTAAAGATTTTTTCACATTAACAGAAAATTCTCAGTTTATGCAAGCAATTACTACTTATGTCCCCACGAATTACAACTGGCCTGCGTTTATCTTGGGTTTAGCCCTCGCTTTAACTTCTTTATTCTTGTTCTACATTCGCACAAAAAATCAGAAAAGATAATTATTTAAACAAAATTATCCGAGAATTTATTACGGCCTCGTAGCTCAGCTTGGTTAGAGCACTGGACTCTTAATCCAGGTGTCGTGGGTTCAAATCCCATCGGGGCCACTTGAATTTTATGTCATAATTTTAGTTTATATCTTTTCTAACTTTCCAAATTCATAGATTTCATCTTTTCCGATGACAAACACATTGAATTTCATTAAAGCTTCTTTTGGAATAATTGAAGAATACTTGCTGTAATCTTCTCGGTAATCATTAACTGCAATTCCATCTGTGATTTCCAAAAAACTTGGAAGGACAATAAATCTCTTTTTTTCGTAATTTCCAATCAAAAAGCATTTGAATTTTTCTTTTTTAACGCCTTTTTTATCAGAGAGTATAATTGAGGGATGAAGATGAGCCATCACAACTGTCTTTATCGGCTTTTCATAGACTTTTTCGTATTTCAAATTTCCATGAAGAAAAATAATTCCATTTCTTACATAATAGTTTTTCAGTTTCTTTCCAAAATATCCAAACTTGTCATGATTTCCTTTTATGAAAATAATGTCTTGCTCAGAAAAAGATTGCCTCAAAAAATCATAAACTTCTTTTAAGGCTAGCTTTTCTTTTTTTTCATATCCAAAGAAGTGTTTAATGTCTCCTAAGAAAACTATTTTTTTTATTTTGTAATTTTTTTCTTTAAGTTTCAAGAAAATTCCTTTAAAGTTGTTGATTATGTCTTTTGTTTGGGTGTGAGGAACATTCATTCCGGACTGTTTTAGCATATGTTCATAGCCGACATGCAAGTCTCCAATTGCAAGAATTCCATTTTCCGGAAAGAAAACTGTTTTGTCAATTAAGATGTAATCTTCCATAACAAGAATAAGTAAACTGACTTTTTAAAATTAAATTAAATTCGATTGAAAGGGGGATTAATCCATAGCTTCTTTTATTGCCTTAAGATGCTCTTGATGGATTCTTTTCAAGAATTCTTGTCTGTCTTCAATTCTAATCAAATCTGATTGCCCTTGAAGTATTAAATTTGAGCCGAATGGAGAGGGAAGCTGAGTTTCTTGTATTTTCATTTTAACTCGTCCTTCTTTTATCCAATCTAAAACTTTTTTTGCATTCTCAATATCCATTAAATCCTCTAAAACCTCTCTTTTTGCTTCTCTTAAAATTGGGAAATCCTCTGTTATTTTTCTAACTGCATGCATTAAGAAATGACTCTTCAGCTGCTGCTTTCCCACTGTTCTTGTTTGCCCTTTGTAATTTCTTAGAATCATAAGTGAACGTGTTGCACAATGCCTAAATCTTCTTGCTAGCACGTCTGTTTTTTCAATAGCTTCTTTTAAAATGCTCTCAATATTTTCCTTAGTAAGCTGATTAAAAGCTTTTTCAATATTAAGTTTTTCTCCTGCAATATAAAATCCATTGTCATTTATTCCTATTTCAACATCTCTTCCTTCTACTTCTCCAACAAGGAAGCCAAGTGCTCTGGATAAAGCATCATTAACTCTTCTTCCATACATGCTATGAAAAACCAAATATTTTTTGTCAGATTTGTATCTTTCCACAAGCAAAGTGTCTTTTGTGGGAATTCCGATGAATTTATGCTGTTCATAAAAATAATTGTAAATTGTTTCAGCTGTTGTTTCTTTAACATAAAGAGTTTCCATAACGAATTTAATAACTTCTTTTTTGGATTTATTAGCAGTTAATTGCCTGTTCATGGAATATCTGAATTCTCCAATTTCCATTGCAGAAGAAAAACTTAAAGGAAGTGTTTCTGAAATCCAGGAAGGGATTGTTGGAGAGAGCTTTTCAGCAGAATTAACATAAACATTCATTCCCTTGGTGTAATTGTAAAGATACTTTTTTCCTCCTAAGACAAAAACGTCTCTTTTTTTCATTCTTTCAAGGAATGTTTCATCTAAATGTCCGATTACTTCGCCTGTTGAAGCAAGTTTGACATTAACAAAAGATTCATCTGGAATTGTTCCTAAATTTGTAAGATAAATCACCCTTGCCATTTTTCCCTTTTTCCCGATTTGTCGAGTTTCTTTATCATACCAAATTTTGTCATAAACATTATTTTTTTCTAAGTCATATTCTCCAGAAAGATAACTAATAATATCTAAGAAATCTTTTTTTGTTAAAGTGGAATAGCAATAACTTTTTCTGATAGTTGAGAATAATTCATCAATATCCCAAATTTTGTAAATTGCCATGCCATAAATTTGTTGGGATAAAACATCCAGACAGTTTTTTGGGAAAGTTATTTTGTTTATTTTTTGTTCAATCATCTCTTTTTGAATAATGCAGCATTCAACGAGCTCGTCTCTGTCTGTCGCAATAAATCTTCCTTTAGCAACTTCGTGGAGTTTGTGCCCCGCACGCCCCATTCTTTGCAATGCTCTCGCACTGGATTTTGGAGAGCCTACCATCAAAACCAAATCAATGTAACCAATATCAATTCCTAGCTCTAAACTAGTTGAGCAAACAACAACTTTTAATTTTCCCTGCCTTAAATTCTCTTCAACATTGAATCTATGTTCTTTGCTTAAAGAAGAATGATGAGCCGAGATATTGTCATCTCCGTACTCTGTTGGGAATTTTTCCTTTAAAGTATTAACAATTCTTTCTGTTGCTGAACGAGTGTTTGTAAAAATAAGAGTTGTTTTATGCGCTTGGATTAAACTTTCTAAAAGTCCGTAAAAGCTTGGATAAATATTTTCATCTTCGATTAAATCGTCGACTGGAGTTAGAACATCAATGTCTATTTTTTTGTCTAAAGGAACTTTAGCAATTCTTATCTCTCTTTTGTCATCAATTCCTACAAGGAATTTCGCTGCTTCTTCTAAAGGTTCAATTGTAGCGCTCAAACCGATTTTAGTTGGCCAGAGATTACTCAACTCGTTTAATCTTTCAATAGTCAAACTCAAATAAGTCCCTCTTTTATTATCTAAAGCATGGATTTCATCTACAATCAAAAACTCAGTGGCTTTAAGGCTTTCAACAAACTTTTTACTGGTAAGAATAATTGCTAAAGATTCAGGTGTTGTAATCAAAATGTGAGGCACTTTTTTAGTCATCTTTGCTTTTTCTGAAGCAGTTGTGTCGCCTGTTCTAAGAGCAACTCGAATCTCTTGAAGTTTAATGTTTTTCTTTTTAGCTAGCTCATTTATTTCTTGAAGAGGTTCAACTAAGTTTTTGTGGATGTCATTACTCAAAGCTTTTAAGGGAGAGGTGTAAACAGCATAAACCCTATTCTCAAGAGTTTGTTCTTGCGCTTGTATAACTAAATAATTCAAAATTGAAAGAAATGCTGTGAGTGTTTTTGTTCCTCCGGTTGGCGCTGAAATCAAAATGTCTTTTCTTTGCCAGATGTTTAAAACTCCGTATTCTTGAGTTTGAGAGAAAGCTTTGAATTTTGAAAAAAACCACTCTTTAACCAAAGGATGCAAGATTTTCTGAATATCTTGGCTTTCTGATTTTTCTGCTTGAAGTATTTTGGTCATTTTAATATAGAATAAAAACAATTAGGGAGATGTTTGCTAAGTTTTAAGCTTTACTTTTAGCTTGTTCTGCCTTAAGTTCTGGCTCTGCCTAAGCTATGTATTGCTCTTTTCTTGTTCTGTTCTGAGATAGGGCTTATTTGATAAGTGATTGTATTTCTTCGATTCTGTCAGCTGCTTCTTTACCTTTCTTTGTCAGCTTTATTAATTTCACTCGCCCCTTTTTCTCAAAAACAACTAAGCCAAGTTTTTCCAGTGTTTGCAAAATCTTCACTGCATGGCTGTATGTACAATCAACTTCTTTAGCCAAAAGGCTACCGTATCTCATCCTGGTATTCTTCTTCAAAGAAACCAACATTAATGATGGCTTTCTTCTAAAAAAGATGTCGAAGTTGTCTTTCATTTTAAGATATATGTTTTAATGTATATATCCAGGAGATAAACCGCTTTTAAACTTTTCGTTGAAGGCATTTTTCGAAGAGTTCAACATAAATTTCAAGATTTTTAAATACAAGAAACATTCTTTTTTTAGCATGGTTGAAAGAAAAAACAAGAAAACAGAAAAAAAGAAATCCAATTCCAAAGAAAAAGTTAAGATTCTTGCAGTGGGAGATATTCATGGCGATAAAGAATTAGTTAAAAGGCTTGCAAAGAAAGCTGAAAAAGAAAATGTGGACTTGGTTGTTCTTGCAGGAGACATCTCTCATAATGATAATACTGAAAATTTAATTGGGCCTTTTGTTAAAGCAAAAAAGCATGTTCTCTTAGTTCCAGGAAATCACGATTCTCCCGCAGTTGTTGATTTTTTATCTCGAGTTTATTATAAAGTTCAAAATTTGAATGGATATTATTTCATTGACGGAGACTTGGGAATATTTGGAGCAGGGGGGGCAGATATTGGAGTTAATACTATTGGAGAAAAAGATATGTTCCAGCTTTTGAAAAGAAGTAATGATAAACTTAGTGGGCTGAAAAGAAAAATAATGGTTACGCACATGCACCCTAAAGGCAGTTTGTCGGAATTCTCTGGGATTGAAGGTTCAAAGTCAATAAGAAAAGCGATTGATGAATTCAAGCCAGATGTTTTGATTAATGCGCATATTCATGAAGCAGGCGGAATTGAAGAGATTATTGGCAAAACCAAAGTGATCAATGTTAGCAGAAAAGAAAAGATTGTTGAGATTTAGCTGGATTTTCACAATTTGTTTTGAAGAGAATAATTTTCTGCGATAAACTCATTATATTTTCTGTTTAAAGATAGTACATAAAAAATAATATTCTTATTTTTAGTTTCTTTTAAACATTCATCTATTGCTTTTTGTCCTAGTTTAGATTCTTTTCTGAATAGCTGTTCATATCCGCATACAACCTGAAGTCTGGATTTGTACAAACTGTCCATTTGTTCGGGGGTCATTTCTTGTTCTTCTGTAGTATCTGCTCTTTGTTCTAAGCTTCTTTCTTTAGAAATAATTTTAGAGCTACGTTTAGGGATTTGAGGCAAATCTCTTTTGTCTTCATATTGAAGTATGTCTTTATCTCCTGCGTCTACCATGGTGTTTTGGGGTTTGTTTGGTTTAAAAAAGTTGCTTTTCCTGTTTTTGAAAAAGTTTATATTTTATGATTAAGTACATTTGAGATGGGAAATAAAAAAGAAAGTAATTGTGAAAGCAATAAAATTAGCTGGCAGGATTTTGAAAAGGTCGAACTGCGAGTTGGCACAATTACTCGCGTTGAAGATTTTCCCGAAGCAAAGCATCCTGCGTTTAAACTTTGGATTGATTTCGGAGAATACGGAATTAAAAAGTCCAGCTCTCAAATAACCAGTTTATATCCTAAAAAAGAATTAGTTGGAAAACAAGTTATTTGCGTTACAAATTTTCAAGGCAAGCAAGTTGGCAAATTCATGTCTGAAGTTCTTACAACTGGTTTTGTTGTTAGCGAGGAAGATGTGGTGCTTGCGATTCCAGAAAGAAAAATAAAAAATGGAACTAGGCTAGCTTGAAATTGTAAACTTTTTGAGAGCTTTTGATGTCTTCTGAATAAATCCTCATAGAGAAATTTTATAAACAACTTTCGCAATCCATTTCAAACACATTTTAGAAATACTTTCAAAATGCCTCGTAAAAAAATCAAAAAATCCAAAGAGCAGAAGACAGCTGAAGAATTCTTTCCGATTAGGCAATCTGATTTAAAACATGCTGTTGAAAAAGAATACAAGCCTCTTGACTTGAAAAAAATTGAAACTGTTGAGAAAGTTGGAAAACCTAAAGCGTATTCGAAAAAAGCTACCGGCAAAAAAACTTATGCTAGGAAAACAACAAAAACAGCAAAGTTTTCAAAAACAAGAGGGGTAAAAAAAGTTGGAAGAAGCAAGGCTAGTGTTGAATATGTCCCTCCAAAAGTTAATTTGAAAAAAGGAGGATATGAATTAATTATCACTGAAAAACCTCAAGCAGCACTTAAAATTGCAGCTGCCCTTGGAAAGTCTATTGGCAAAGCAGCGCGAGGTGTTTCTTACTATGAAATAAATAGACAAGGAAAAAGAATTATTGTTGCTTGCGCTGTGGGGCATTTGTTTACATTAACTCAAAGAGGCTCAGGAGCGCAAACACCTGTATTTGATTTATACTGGGTTCCAAATTATCTTGTCAGAAAAAACGATTTCACTAAGAAATATTATGACACGCTTCTTTCACTTGCCAAGGATGCAGAATCAATCACAATAGCAACAGACTATGATGTAGAAGGAGAAGTTATTGGATTAAATATTGTTAGATATCTTTGCGGGCAAAAAGATGCAAACAGAATGAAATTCTCAACACTTACAACAGCAGAACTAAACAAAGCGTATGAAGAAAAATCTTCAAGTCTAAGCTGGGGGCAAGCTATTGCAGGAGAAACTAGGCATTATCTGGATTGGATTTATGGTATTAATCTTTCAAGAGCTTTGATGGATGCAATAAAAACAACAGGAAAATTTAGAATTATGTCTGTTGGAAGAGTTCAAGGTCCAACATTGAATATTATTGTCCAAAAAGAAAGGAAAATCAATGAATTCGAGTCTCAAAAATACTGGCAGGTTTTCATTAAAATCAAGAATTCTCATGAAATTGAATTAAAGCACGTTAAGGATTTGTTTGATAAGGATGAATTAAAAAAATTCAATAATCTTCTTGGAAAAACAATTGATGTTCACACTGAAAAGAAAAGCCAGCAGATTCCTCCAAATCCTCCTTTTAATTTAACAACACTTCAAACAGAAGCTTATCGATTATTTGGATTCACTCCTGCAAGAACACTTCAAATCGCACAGTCTCTTTATTTAGCAGGTTTGATTTCTTATCCAAGAACTTCTAGCCAGAAATTGCCTGAAGCAATTGGATATAAAGAGATTCTCAAAAAACTTTCCAAAATTTATCACACTGAAAAATTAGCTGTAAACAGCAAGCCAGTTGAAGGAAAAAAATCAGACCCGGCTCACCCTTCAATTTATCCAACCGGCGAAACATCTGAACTTAGTGGAGATGAAGCTAAAATTTATGATTTAGTTGTTAAAAGATTCCTCGCTCTTTTCTGCGAAGATGCAATTGTTGATGGAAAAACAATTAGCGGAGAAGTTGAAGGGTTGAAATTTGCCACTCGTGGCTCTTCTGTTAAAAAGAAAGCTTGGATGGAAATTTATCCTGTTCATCTAGAAGAAAAAGATATTCCAGATATGAACGGAACTTGCAAAATTCTAGATGTAAGAAATGAAGAAAAAGAAACACAACCCCCAAAAAGATATTCTCAAGCTTCGCTTCTTTCTGAACTTGAAAAAAGAAATTTGGGAACAAAAGCAACTCGTGCTGCGATTCTTGAAACACTTTATGCAAGAGAGTATGTTAGAGATAGAAATGTAGAAGCAACGCCATTAGGAATGTCTCTTATTGCAACTCTTGAAAAATATTCTCCTGTAATTATAGATGAAGAACTAACAAGAAGTTTTGAAAAAGAAATGGAAACTATTTCAAGTTTGAAAAAAGATTTTGATGAAAAGAAGAATAAAGTTATCAAGAAAGCTCAAGATACAATCACCAAAATAATTGAAGAATTCCAGGAAAACAAAGAAAAAATTGGAAAAGCGCTTCTTGAAGCAAATATTGATTTAAGAAGACAGCAGAAAGAAGAAAATACCTTAACTGTTTGTCCTGTATGCAAAAAAGGGAATTTAGCAATAACTTATTCCAGAAAAACTCAAAGGCATTTTGTTGCTTGCGATGCTTATCCAAATTGTAAAACAACCTTTTCCCTTCCTCCAAATGGAGTCATCAAAAAAACCGGGAAAATCTGTGAATCTTGTGGATTCCCTACTTTGATTGCATTGAGAAAAGGAAAAAAGCCTTGGATTTTCTGCTTTAATACTAATTGCGAAAGCAACAAAAAAAGACTTGAAGAATACCGAGAGAAGAAAGCAGCAGAACAAGCAGGCGCAGATAATACAGAAGCTGATGAGTCTGATTCTAATGAAGAATATTCTTAATTAAAATTATTTTTAAAACAACTTTGAAATTGCAAAAGCTTGCAGTATTCCTGCTAAGAAGCCAACAATTACATCCACAACATAATGCCTTTTTAAGTAAACTCTGGAAATGCAAACAAAAACCGCGACTATGAACAAGAAAACGGAGGTTACAATTAAATGAGAGTAATAAAGATAAAAGCTCATAAAAATCATTCCGACTCTCCAGGCGTGCATGCTTGGGAATGAGCTTGCATTTATTTTTTCAATTACTGTTGAATAACTTTCTTTTATTGGGCGCTCTTTATGATAAAAAAATCTAATTGTTCCCAAAAGAATTGTTGAAACAATAAAGTTTATCAGTAAAATCCAAAAGAAATTAATCTCTTGCAATGAAAGAAAAAACAAAGAGAAAACTGCATAAAAAACAATTCCTCCTAAAAGAGATAAATCTCGAAAAAGAATATGTGTCATTTTAGAAATAATCCTGCAATCTTGTTTGAGTTTTAATTTGTGTGAGAAGTTTGCTTTTTTCTAAAATCGGGCTGCAATCAAAATCAAATTTCGCTTTGCCGATTTTCTTAGCGCTTTCAATAAACTCAGGAAGATTATCGAATTCCAGCTTTCTATTGTTCATAGCTTTTCTTACAGACTCTCTTACAACCCAGACACCAAGGGCAGCCCAATAAGAAGGAGTTTCCAGTCTTATTGCTAAAATTGCTGCTTGTTTTTTCACTGAACTTAGATATTCTAAAATTGAAAGGCGAGTTGCATAATATCCTCCCGCAGTGCTTGAAGCATATTCCTTTCTTCCAGAATAACCTTCATAGTCTGTTGAAGCTTTTATTGTCGCAGTTGGGTTCCAAGAACTTCTTGGCAAATACAATTCAAAAAGCTCAAAACTAAACACAGATGGAAAAAGAAGAATTAGATATTGATTTCCAAGAAATTCACCAAGAAATACTTCATAATTCTCAATCCACTTGTATTCTTTTACTTCTTTAATTAGATTTTTTCCTAGAGTATCATCTGTTGCAGTGATGCTCCAACGCGTAGGAACAAGTTTTTTGTTTTTAGTTAATCCTAAAACTCCGACGCTAAGAATCTTGCTAAGAGTGTAAGAATCAAAACTGTTTTTGTAAAGGTATTTTAATCCTTCAGCAGCTTTTATTTCATCGCCCATTACTCTGTCCAATTTTTGATTAACAGAAACATTATCTGTGATTCGCGCTTGTTTCAAGCTTCCTTTCATTCCATGGGGTGTAACAACTCTGTCTTTTGAACTATTAATATTCAATTTATTTTTTAATTCAATTTCAACATCAACAGGCTTGGAAGCAATTGCAATGTCCCTCGCTATTTGAAGGAATTTATTGTTGTTTGTTCGCGTATCATAAATTTTTGATTGAAACCGGGAGTTAAGCAAGCTTTCTCTAAGCTTTATCACATCATGAATTTTGAAATCATTGTTTGCCCAGTATTTAGTGTCATCATAAACCCAAGCGTTTTCATCTTTTTCCAATGGAGAAAGAATTCCTACATTCACTAAAGGATATTTTAATGCAGAACCAATAAATACACTAGGAGGAGAATTAGTATCTAATTTAGAAATATTGTTTAAATTTCTGTATTTGAATCCAAGTTCTGTTATTTTTTTGATTACTTCAAATCTTATTTCTTCAGCCATTTTTTTGTCTCTTTTTCTTTTTTATTTAGTTAATATTAATTAAATCCAGCCGCGTTTGAAGATTCCTTTTTCTTTTATTTCAAATGCCAGTTCTTTTTCTGGAAGGCTTCTGTGCTTAATCAACCTAGCTGTTCTTTTCTTATTTTCATTGGAAAGCTCAATAATGCATTTGCTCCAATATTTGAATAAATCTCCTCCAACAATATTAATTTCTCTTTTAACGCCTTGTTTTAACTCTTCTTCGCTTAAGAATTGAGAATAAACTTGATTTGTGATAAGAACAGGAATATTTTGTTTTCTCGCAATTTCAGCTAAGTCTCGCATCTGTTTTGCAACTTCCCTATTTATCTGCTTGACTTTCTCATCATCTTTTAAACTTACAGCATCTCCCAGCTCAAGCCTGTAAAGCATAGCCATGCCATCAACAATAATTAAGTTAATGTCTCCTTTTTTCACCTGTTCTAAAAGAGTTGAAAAAACCTTTTTTTGCTCAGTGAAGTTTGTTGGATTTAAAATTAAAATGTTTTCCAGTATTTTTTCATAATCTTCCCCCACAATTTGTTTGACTCTGTCCACTGAGAAGCCTCCTTCTGTATCAATGAAAAGCACTTTGTGAGCTTTCTTTGCTTGACTGCAAGCAGCTAACATCACAAAATTAGTTTTTCCGCTTCCTGGAGGCCCGGCAATCATGGTAATTATATCTGTTTCATAGCCACCGTAAAGCCATTTGTTTAAGTCATAACTACCACTAGAAATTTTTTCAGTTTTCATACTTTAAGGGCTTAAATAGAATTAATAAGGATTATTGTAATTCCTTACTTTAACTTTTTGAATTCAGCTTCAACCTTG
Organism: Nanobdellota archaeon; assembly: GCA_022709585.1. GTDB lineage: Archaea > Nanobdellota > Nanobdellia > Pacearchaeales > GW2011-AR1 > JAKLIN01. The sequence continues at coordinate 27,682 of JAKLIN010000004.1, forward strand.
TCAAGTTCTTTAGAAATGCTTGCAATTGCATCAACAATTGCTTTTTTTGGGCTTTTTCCCTTTGTCTTAAGTTTTAAGATTGGGTGTTCTGTTGGGTGCTCTCTTCTCCAAGCAGCAAAAGTCACAGCTGAGTCTTCATTAAGGTAAACCCTTAGAATTTCAGCTAAAGTGATGTTTTCTAACTCAACATCTGCTTCATCTTTTGAAACTTCAGTTATATTGAATTCCATATCAAAAAATCTTAAACTTAGTTTATAAATTTATGGATTCGTCTTCTGCGTTAGAAATATCTTCAACTGGCTTTTCTTTTCTCTTGAAAAGCTTAGCGAATTTGTTTTTTATTCCATCAAACTTAGATACTTTCTCTGTTATTTCCACTTGCTGAGCTCCTGATTCTGTTGCAGAGGTTGAGCCTGTTCCACCTAAGTTCAATTTTGGTTCTGTTTGGAAAAGTTCAGGCTGTTTGGTAAGTTTGATTCTGAAATAGTTTTCCAGCTTTTGAACAATTCTTTCTCTTTCTCTTGGCAAGGCTCCTTCTTCAAGAAGTTTAAGCATTGGCTCTGGCTCAGAGATAGCTTCTGCAAGCTGTTTAATGCTCATGTGCCTAGCTCTTCTTTCCCTCATAACTGTCCAGTGGAAGTTTTCAAGCATGTTTGAAGTTTCAACAGGATTATTTTTTATTTCTTCTTTTACATTTCTCTTTCTGAGCTCAGTAAGGTAAGCTGATTCTTTTTCAAGTCTTTCTGCTCTTTCTTTTCTTAAAGCTTCAATCTTTTTTTGAGAATCTAAAAGCGAAACAGTTGGAATTTTTCTAGGAGCAGGAGTATTTTGAACTTGTTTTTGTTGTGCAGCTAATTCTTCCGGAGTAGGTTTAGGCTCTGTTTTTTTAACAATTAAAAGATTTTCTGCATAGTTACATTCTTTACAAATTTTTACAAGTCCATCTCGAGAAATTGCATTTAACAAAGGTTTTTTCTCTTCAGAAGCACCGCATCTCACACATTTTTCCATGAAAGAGTGATATAATGTTCCTTTTTTAATATTTCTATATGCGGATATATCCATTTTCAAGCAGATTTTAGATTTTCCCGACGGAAATTATTCTAAATAAACTTCAAGTTGATTTATGTTTTCAAGAACTAAATTTTGTTTTTCGTTTATAACAACTTCTGGAATTTGAGTTACATTATAATCTTGTTTTAGTTTCTCTATTAAATCATAGTTTAAGTCTGTATCAAAAGAATAAATCATTATTTTATTTGGATTTTCTTTCTTGAATGTGCTTAAAATGTATCCGACTCTTTCGCTATTTTCTTGTAATGATGGGCTGTTTGAATAAAAGAAAAATAAAATTATAAATTTTTGATCACACTTTTTGTTTAGTTCTTTTATAATCTTAAAGTGAGCCAGCTGTAATTCGCTATACAATCTTTTTTGTTCTAAAACTCTCACATCTTGCTTACTAAATCTTGTCTCTAGCAAAGATAATTGATCTCCTACAAAGTCTAGCTTTTCTGAAGAATCAAATAAAGTTTGTTCGGTGCAAGTCACATTTTCCAGCATCCCCTCTAAATCTTGAATATAAACTTTAGCAATATGAACATTAGAGTTCGCTTTTTGATAAACTAAAAAAGAAATAGAATAACTAAATAAAAATACAGTGATGAATATTATTGTAGTTATAACAAAAGAAAGGAGGTATAATTTCCAAGGATTTTTTCTAGTTGACTTCATTTTCTATTTCTCTCCAAGTAATTTTTTTATTAAAGATTACATAAATTGCAGAAATTATCCACCAAAAAGTGAAAAGGAAAGAATAAATTGTCATAAATAAAAGAAGATTCAATTTAACACTTTCTTTGAATTTTATGTGTTTCTTAGAAAAGTACAAGTAGAATAAGAATGCAGCAGAAAATAAAGCAGTGAATACAAACGCAGGTTCACTTATGAGAGTAAGGAAGAAATGACTTATCACAAATTGATTTATCTCAGTTATATCCTGAAACCTAAAATTGATAGCATTTAAAGAAAGAAGGATTGTTTTAACTTTGATTATTCCTCGGATTGTTAAAAGAATAGTTAAAGAAACCCCAAAAATTATGCTAATCACTTGAAAGGGCAGAGTTATTGTTCCTAAAACTCCATTGCTTGGCCCGAATAGTTTTCGATAGGCCCAGAGATTTTTTACTAATCCAGAATACCACCTTCTTCTTTGTACAACAAGCTCTTTGAAGGTATTTGGGGCAACGGTATAAACAACTGCATCTGGAGCACTCTCAATGAGATAATCATGACTTTGAATTCTCAAAGCAATTTCTAAATCTTCACTCAATGTTTTTTCATTATACCCTCCATATTTGACAAAAAATTCTCTTCTATACGCAGAAAAAGCTCCGGGAGTTACAGTGATTGAATTTACAGAAGCAAAACTTTTTTTAGAAAAAACACCCAGATAATATTCAATATGTTGAATTCTCTGCCAGATGCTTCTTGGTTGGTAAATTCCTATAGAAGGAATCACAGACATTATTTTTTCGTCATAAAAATATCCAATCATTTTTTTGAGAGCATCTTTTTGAGCAAAAGTATCTGCATCCATTGTTAAGATGATATCCGAAGTTGAATTATTAATCCCTAAATTAAGTGCACTACTTTTCCCCCCATTTTTCTTAGTAAGAACTCTTACTGTCGGAGCATTTTTTGAAAGGTACTTTTTTGCAATTTCATAAGTATTATCTGTACTTCCGTCGTTTACAATAATTATTTCGTACTTGTCTTTAGGATAGTCTAGCTCTAATGCAGACTCTATTGTTCT
>JAKLIN010000040.1 GCA_022709585.1 Nanobdellota archaeon
CAAGAAATAAATGTTCATAGCATTACTTGTAAAAATGTAACCAATAAGAATCTTGCTTATGATATTTTTGTTCCAACAAATCAATCCGAAGAATGGAATAGATTCCTCTCAAGAAAACCTTCTTATGTGAGTGTAATTGATTGTGATGGGTCAATTTGTACTCCGGATTGTGCTGGAAAAATTTGTGGTTCAGATGGATGCGACGGAACTTGTGGCAGTTGTCCTACTGGGAAAATATGTAATAATTTTGGAACTGCTTGTATAACTCAAACTTGTACCCCTGATTGCTTCGGAGCTTTGTGTGGGGCAGACGATGGATGTGGGGGAAAATGTGTTGGGGAAGAGGGAATATGTGGTTATTTGGAAAAGTGTAGTACTGAAGGAGTATGTGAAAAGATTTGTTCATCTGATTGTGTTCCAGGATGTAGCGAGTGTTGTGGAAATGATGTGTGTGACTGGAATGAAGACTATGATAGTTGTTCTTTAGACTGCCCTATGACTTGTATTGATTGTCTTCACCAATGTGATATACTATATTGTGATTCTATAAGCTCTGGAGATATATGTTATGGGGGAATAGGAACTAATTGTGCTGAAATGTGTGGTTACTGTCAAATACAGTGTATAGAAAATTTCCAACCTCCTTGTTAACTTCAATCTCTAAAAGGAGTTGCTTACTCTTTCTTTTCCCCTAAAACCTTTAAAAAGATGTTTTTCTTTTAGTTGTTAAAGAGGGTGAAATAAATTAGGAATCTAAGATGAAACATACAACGAAGATTACTTTGATTGTGTTGGCAATGTTTGTTTTAACACAGCTTATTGGAATTTATGTTGTGAACTATTACTCGCCGACAAAAGTTGTTGATGGAGTCATAACAAACACTAGCGCACCAAAACTTCCTTTTGGTTTTGAACCAGGGCAAGTTGAGCAAGACATTGATTTCTGGAGAGCTGTCTTTCCTTCCTTAATTTTTGCATTTGTTATTTCTGTCTCCATATTCTTTATTTTAAGAAAATTCCGAGCAGAAAACTTCCTTAGAACTTGGTTTTTCGTAGTTATTTTAATGACTTTAACAATTTCTCTTCTCGCAATTCTTCCTGCTTGGAAATACGCGCTAATCTTAGCTTTTGCAATCTCTTTGCTCTTAGCTTTTTTCAAAGTTTATCAAAGAAGAATCTTAATTCATAACATCACTGAATTATTAGTTTATCCTGGAATTGCAGCTGTTTTTGTTGCATTTATTTCTAGTCCAACAAGTCTGGATAGGGGAGTCTTCGCTATCATAGCTCTTCTAGCTTTAATTTCAGCTTATGATATCTGGGCTGTCTGGCATTCTGGAATTATGCAAAAGATGGCAAAATATCAAATGGACAAAGTAAAAGTTTTCTCGGGATTCTTTATTCCTTATATGTCTAAGCAAGCAAAACTTCAATTAATGCACCTTAAAAAATCCACTAAAAACAAAAAACTTAAAGAACAAGAATGTAAAAAAATTAAAGTGAATGTAGCAATTCTCGGTGGAGGAGATGTCGTTTTCCCAATTATTGCTTCAGGAGTTATATTAAGAAAATTCGGATTCACAACAATAAGCTGGCTTGGCGGAATTCAACTTCCAATTGCTTCACTCTTAGTGGTTTTAGGAGCAACACTCGGGCTTGGATTCTTATTATTCTTCTCTGAAAAAAAGAAATTTTATCCTGCAATGCCTTATATCTCAACAGGAATCTTATTTGCAATAGGCTTAAGTTATCTTTTAGGGCTTTAATTTTCTCTCAATTCAGTATATAGTTATGTGTTCCTTATTGTTCAAACAGGCAGGAAACCCTTGCAAAGTGTATTCACTGGTAAAAGGTAACAAATCAAAAGGCTTATAAACCCGAGGCTCATGGCTTTTTTAATTGAAATAATTAAACAACAAGTTAAACAAAAACATGTTAGTAAAACCAGAATCAATAGGGAAAATCAAAGATTACTTTGGATTGAATATTTATGAAACTAAAGTTTGGTTAGCCTTGCTTTCCAAGGGAATTGCTTCTGCAGGAGATGTAGCTAAGGTTTCCAGAGTTCCAAGAAGTAGAACTTATGATATTCTTGAAAGTTTAGAAAAGAAAGGATTTGCAATCGCTAAACTTGAAAAACCAATCAAATACTTAGGTGTTAAGCCTGCAATAATTCTTGAAAGATTAAAAAGCGATGTTAGAAAAGAAGCTGAAGAAAAAATAGACTTTTTAGCTAACATAAGGCAAAAAGAAGAATTCTCAGAGCTTGAAAAAATGTACAAGGAAAGCGTAGAGCCTATTGCTAAAAAAGACCCATTCTTATCTTTAAGAGACAAAGTGACAATCTCTAATTTCATTAAATCTCTTTTAGAAAAAGCAAAAAAAGAAGTTTTAGTTTGCACAGATGTTGAAGATATTAATTCTAAAATAAAGTTATTCAAAAAAACAATTGCAGAATTAAAGAAATCAGGAGTTGTTTTAAAAATCGCGCTTTACGGAAATTCAGAAGAAATCCAGCAAGTTAGCGAAGCTTTAGGAATTAAAATCAAAGAAACTCAAATCAATGCTAAATTCTTTATAATTGACAGAAGCGAAATGCTTTTTTATTTATCTAAGAATCCTGGAGAAGAAAATGCAGTCTGGGTCGGTTCAGAGTTCTTCG
>JAKLIN010000041.1 GCA_022709585.1 Nanobdellota archaeon
AAAAGAAAATCAAAGAGTTGCCTTAGTTGGGCATTCTGGAAGTGGAAAAACCACCCTTGTTAAGCTTCTTTACAGGTTTTATGATGTCAATAAAGGAGGAATTAAGATTGATGGAAGAGACATTCGTGAATTCAAACAGGAATCACTAAGAAACGAAATGGCTATTGTTCCCCAAGAATGTGTTTTGTTTGATGACACTATTTACAACAACATTTTATTCTCAAATCCAAAAGCTTCCAGAAAAGAAGTGTTGAAAGCAATCAAGCTTGCTCAATTAGACAAAACAATTGCAAATTTCCCCAATAAAGAAGAAACAATTGTTGGCGAAAGAGGTGTTAAGCTTTCCGGAGGAGAAAAGCAAAGAGTTTCAATTGCAAGAGCTTTGCTTGCTAATAAGAAAATACTTGTTTTGGATGAAGCAACTTCTGCACTTGATTCTGAAACTGAATTTGAAATACAAAAATCTTTGAAAAAATTAATGGAAGGAAGAACAACAATTGTTATTGCTCACAGACTTTCAACAATTATGGCTGCAGATAAAATCGTAGTTATGAGAAATGGAAAGATTGAACAGATTGGAAAGCACAGTGAGCTTATTTCCCAATCAGGAGAATACAAGCATCTTTGGGAGCTTCAAAAAGGCGGATACTTAGTTCAAGGGAAAGATTAAACTTTTTAGATAATATCCACAATCTCTCCGAGATTTTTCTTAAGAGAATAAAGCATCGGAGGACGATAGGAAACTTCTTTGTTTATTCCTTCTTCTTTTAATATGTTCAATGAAAGAATTTTTTTAGTGAAATTTCTTTTGTCGAATTTTTTATTGAAAACAATTTCGTACATTCTTTGAATTTGGCTTATTGTAAATCTTAAAGGAAGCATGGAGAATGCAACTGTTGTGTATTCAAATTTCCATTTCAATCTTTTTAATGCGTATTCCAACACTTGCTTATGGTCAAAAGCGAGGGGAGGCAGTTTTGAAACAGAAAACATCTGAGCATCTGCAGCATCGCTTGCAGCATGAATTTTAATTTCCTTGAAGTTGGTCAAAGCCATGTAAGCCACAGTTATTACTCTTCCTCTTGGATCTCTTTTTGGCTCTCCAAAAGTGTAAAGCTGTTCCAAATAAACATTCTTCACTCCGGTTTCTTCTTCAAGTTCTCTCTTTGCAGCAGTTTCTAAAGATTCATTCATATCAACAAATCCCCCTGGAATTGCCCATTTTCCTTTGAAAGGCTCATTGCCTCTTCTTACAAGCAAAACTTTCAATTCATTGTCGTGGATTGTAAACACAACAACATCCACAGTGACTGAAGGCTGAGGATAATCGGATAATTTGATTTTTTCCATAGTGTTTATACAACAATAAGCTATTTAAATTTTGTTTTCAATTGAAACAATATTTATTTTTTGCCAGTATTCATATCCTCTGAACATTTTTTTCTTCAGTCCGTTTTTCATTAGATATTTTATCCAAGAGGGATTATTCATCAAATTATTAACTTTCAACGGAACAGTCATCGTTTCTAAAATTTCTATCTTTGGTTTTTTCTTTAGAACAATTTTTTCTGATAAACTTGAAATGTTTGTTATTAAAATTCCTCGTTTGGAAAGATATTTTTTACCCTGATTTAAAAAATGATAAAGAAGACTTACTCCTTCATAAGGATTGTCATCTATACTCTTTGGGCGAGGGATATAGGGGGGATTACAAATAATCAAGTCAAATTTTTTATTTCGGATTAATTTTAAGCCATTTCCAACAAAGAATTTTGCTCTTTTGTCTTTTATATTCTCTTTAGCGCATGCAATTGCTTGAGGATTTATATCATTAATCCACAAAGATTCTATTTTTTTATTTTTTTCCAAAAGATATTTGCTGAGAAATCCAGACCCGCATCCAATTTCAGCCACAGTTCTAATGTCTTTGAGTTTCGGCAAAATTTTTTTAAGAACTTTTGCAAAGAGAATAGTATCAATTGAAGGGCACCATACTGTTTTGTATTTTTCATCCCATCTAACTGAAACGCCATCATACTCAATAATTCTGGGTCGGGAAGAGTATAGAGAAAAAACAGTATCTCTTAAGGCAGGTTTTAGTTTGCTGATTCTGTAATTGTCTGTAATCAAGACCGGATTTGCAAAATTGCAAACAATCTGCTTTTCATTCTCAGGATAATCTAAAACTCTTTTTCCATTTTTCTTATCCTTGCCCATGATTGAAGCCAGTTCATTTCCATTTGCCCAAATTTCTTGGTTTTTCAAATTATCAGATATTCTAATTATCATTTTATTTCTCTGCTTGTTTTTTTATCACTTTCAAAGGTTTTTCAGAAAGCATTATCTCCACAATATCTCCTGTATTAAATGGGTAAATTGAATCATTTATTGAAACAACTCCCCACAAATCTCTTGTTGATTCTAAAACTAATTTTTCTCCAGGAAGAATCTCTCCTTGAAGAAGCTTAGGAATAAAAACTCTTTTTCCAGTGTAAGGTTCTCTTACCAAGAACATAAGCTTTTTATCTTCGCAATTAAACGTCTTTCCCCCGGCAGAAGCAAACCAAGCACCTGAACCCGCGCCTGTTGTCACAAGCACACCTGAACTTCTTTGCTCTTCTTGGATATCTTTGAATTTTAGTTTGTAACGAGAA
>JAKLIN010000042.1 GCA_022709585.1 Nanobdellota archaeon
GCAGTTAATTCTGAAAAAATCAACGCTGTTCTTTGGCCTGAAAAAAATTCAGTTACAGATTTATATTTTTCAAAAGATAATACTAAATTGGGTTCCTTAGAACGGCTTGCTCGCAGAATCTCTGGATATTGCAATACAAACACTCCTTTTTCAGAAGTTTTCTCTTTTTGTGGAAATAACTCCTGCGTTGTTGCAGGATTAGCTTATGCAAGAGATAAGGGAAGACTTCAAGAGATTGAGAATCTCGGTCAAGAAAAAAATCCAAAATACTCTTCTTTAATCCCTCGCAATAAAAATCGTTCAGTGGAATCTCTTCTTCTTGTCGCAGGTATGATTTCTTTGGTTTCTCAATCGTTAGACTCAATTAACAAAGGAAATTATAATTCAGGAATATATGATTCTGCCCAGAATAATAACTTAAAAGAAATTTCCGCCAATTCTCTATTGCTTCCTGGAAGCTGTGATTCAAATAACAATTCCGATAATGAAATCAATCCCGCAAGCTTTTTAAACGAGGAAAATATAAAATAAAGATGGAAGAAGAGAAAAAAGAAGTAAAAAAAGAGGAAAAGCACGAAGAACATAAAGAATCTAAAAAGGAAAAGTGCAAATTCTGTAAAAATTTAATCACTAAAGCTAAAAAAATAAGAAAAAAGACATTCGCTATCACAACAATGGTTTTAGGGGTTGCTCTTATTGCTTTATTGGCATTCATGTTCATTAACGGTTCTTTTGGAGGAGTTTCTAAAACAAAGATGAAATCTTTGGCAACAGACTTTTTTCAAGAATATTATGGGGTAAATTCGACCATCACAGATGAAATGACAATAAGAAGTGTTAGCGGGGTTTATGAAGCAATGATTTTGGGAAAATATCCTTTTTATTTCACAAAAGATGGAAAATTTATTGCTCCGGAAACAGGCTTAATTCCAACTAAGCTTGAACAAACAGACACCAATACAAATACCAATACTAATACTCAAACATCTCAAGTTCCAAAAACAGACAAGCCAGCAATTGAACTTTTCGTTATGAGCCACTGCCCATACGGAACTCAAGCAGAAAAAGGACTTATTCCTGTTATTGAACTATTAAGAGATAAAGTAGACTTCAAGTTAAGATTTGTTTATTACGCTATGCATCCTTCTGCAGGAGAAATGGAAGAGCAAACCAGGCAATATTGCATTCAAAAAGAGCAATCTGAGAAGTTAATTCCTTATTTGAAATGCTTCTTGAAAGCAGGAGATTCAAACTCTTGTTTAACTGAAGCTAAAATAGATCAAACTCAAATGAATACTTGCGTATCAAATGCAGATAAAGAATTCAAAATAACAGAGAATAAGAATGACAAATCCAAATGGTTGAATGGAAATTATCCTTTATTCAACATAGACAAAGAACTTAACACTCTTTATGGAGTTGCAGGAAGTCCAACTTTAGTTATCAATGGAGTTGACGCTCAAAGTGCAAGAGACCCCGCTTCTTATTTAAAGACAATCTGCGGCGCTTTCAGTGAAGGGAAAGTTCCTGAAGAATGTGATGAGAAATTAGCTACAAGTTCTTACAGTCCAGGATTTGGTTATTCCACAACTACAAGCACAACTGCTGCTGAATGCGGATAAATTTTTATTTCTTGATTTAAATTTTAAGATTTATTCATTTATTTCATAAAAGTTTATAAACACTCATTCTAAAATTAAAAAGTATTTTAAGAGATTTAATACAATCAATAAAGAAAATGGAAAAAGATGATGAACCTCCTCAGCCGAGTTCACTTGAAGATATTCTTAATTTAGAAAATAATTCTCCTGCATTTGGAGTTACTTACGAAGCATTAGATTTAATTCCAGAAGAAGGAATAACTTTGATTTATAGAGGGTTTCACAATATTCAGATGTCTTTAGAAATTTATAAATGGCTTGATTCAGACGAGATTCTCTCTATTGGCTACATCTCTGGAAGAGATAAAAGATTCAATTCTCATCATGCAGAGATTAACATGCAAGTTTCACCAAAAGGATTTCCAGAATTTGTTGAAAGAGCCTACAATAACTTTAGAAAATCCAGAAATGGGGCTTATCCAGAACTAGTTGATAATTTAATTATCCGATTCAAAGATTCAGACGAAGCCAGGAAACTGCGTTATAACCAAATATCTTCTATTGAACAAGAAAATTTCATGAAATCTTACTCTTCAGATTACATTTGCTCAAATAAAGAAAACCCTTATGTTCCAAATGCTTATTCTGAACCGGAAACAAAAAAGCAAAAAATCGAAAAGATTTTGGAAAATTTAAAAATTCTCTCTGATCTTGCAAAAAGCCATTAATTTACTTTTTCATCTCATAAAAACTTAAAAACTGCTTAACATTGATTATACTCTCCAAGAACAGAATTTGAAAAATATTAATAAAAATGGCAGAATTACAAAAAAAACCCTGGATTTCAGATAAGCTCTCTGACAAGGAACTTTTTGAAGAGCTTGAAAGAAAGAATTTTTTGCC
>JAKLIN010000005.1 GCA_022709585.1 Nanobdellota archaeon
TAAGCGATGTGGGGTTTGTCCCATCCAAATCTGCATTTAAGTACGGAATTACTTCAAAACTAGGAACCTTTGAAAATGTTGGTTATGTTTACATTAAAATTAGACGCCAGCCAAATGAAACTTCAATGCCTGAATTTGTTCAGGGAAATTTAACAGCTCAAATTTCTTATTCTTCTCAATCTTCTAAAGGATTAGGCAAAGTTGAAATTTATGTTAATCAATTGGAAAGTTCTGAAGATTATTTAAGCAGATACGGATTTTGGAATAACAGAGCAAGCATTTCAACAAGCGGAATCACCAAAGATTCTGTTTCTATTGCAGTTCATGATTCTAACTCAGCTAAATTTGCTCAATTTAATTTGAAAAAAGGAGAGTCCTCTTCGGATATTTCTATTCCCGGAATTGATATTTGCGCAGCTTCAATGAAATTAAAAGTTGATGATATCACTGTTCCAACCACGAGAGCAAGATTAGCTGTTGATGAAGACACTGTTGAATTAACAAAAGGAACTTCCTTTTTGGAAGGAGCTTGTAAAGTCGAACAAATCACTAAAAGAGGATTGTCTCAAAATGTAAGAATTTCTTGTAAAGAAGATGATGGAAAAGTTAAATCAACTACACTGGGAATTCAACCAAAAGCAGTAATAAAAATCGATGGACAAACTCCTTCAGGATGTAAAGATGACGGTACCGATAACGATGAAGATTGTCAAATTGGAGATTTACTGGGCACAGCAGAGGTTGGTGTAAGAAAGTATAATATTTTTTTAGGGTATATTGGACAAGATAAATCTGGAAATTTTGTTATTGTTCCTTTTTTAAGTACAGCTACCACTGAATCTCAATTTTTGAGTCTTGAAACTTATTCTCGTGCAGTGTCTTATGTTGATGCAGTTGTAAATGACAACGGATTTATTTCGAATAGCTTTGCAGATCTTGGAGAACTTGCAAAAAAAGTTGTAGACACTATAAATCATTTACTTAAAAGAGATTCAACAACACCTATTGCAGTTTATTTTATTGGAGAAAATTCTTTTTCTTCTTCATTGGGAACTAATGTAGGAGAAGGTATTCCAAAAGTAAGCTTTGAACGTTTAAGTGGCTCAAAGAACGGAGATTTATCCAATCAAGATTTGGTAAAATCGAATTATCAAAAAGCTAAAATTGATTATGAGTTTATCCTCACAAATTATCCTTCTGAAAAAGAATCTGATTCAACAAGAACTATTGCTGAAGAAGCATTTGTTAAATATTTAGCTCTCGCCAATAGCTTAAATCAAAAAGCAGATTTAGCAAGATTATGTGAAGAATTCAAAGATGAATTTTCTCTTCTTAATGAATACAGTGAATTTTGTGAGGGAGTTCAAGTTTACAACACACAAAGTAACACAGCTTCTTTTATGATTAAGGAGCAATTAAGAACAATTAGTCTTAATGAAATTTTTGAACCTAGTGTTCAAGATTATAGTGCAGAAATTGCTCTTTCTTCTTTAACAGAAAAAACTTCACAAGATTTTGTTTTAATTAAAGATTATCCAGCTCAGCTTTCTTCATCAAAAGAATACATTTATCTTAAAGAATTAAATGAAGAATATGCAATCTTTGATATAACCGGAGTAGAAAGAAGTGGGCTTAGTAAAATTTTCACGAGAACAGTAAAAGTTAATTTAGGAGAAACATCTCAAGTATTTGGAACAAACGATTATCAAATTAAAGTTAGCAAAATCAATTTGAATAGGGCAGCAAAAATTTCAGTTATTCCTCAATTTAGTAAGAGTTCTTCTGAAGCAGAGTTTAGCTTTAAGATTGGAATTGAAAAAAGAGCAATTCAGCTTTCTCCAGAAAAAACTCAAGAGATAATTGATAATATGAATGAATCCATCGAAAAGTTAACCGGTTATTCAGAAGGGCTTGGAAAAGTTGTCAAGGGATTAAAAACAGCTTGCTTTGCATCGCAAACAATTCTTTCTGTTAAAAATCTTTTAGAGCTTGGCCCTGCAGGAATGGCTAGACAAATGGTAATGAAAGGCGAGGAAGGATGGTATTCAAGATGCGAGGTTATGATGAAAGACGAGCCTGGAAAATATGTTTCCTCTGAAGATTGCTTATTGAAAAATTCTGATAAAATTGATAGCGAAGTTGAATATGTTTCTTCTGTGGTTAAAAAACAAAATGATGACATAAACAGTCTTGAAGAGGGAGCGATTTCTCAAGAAGCTAGTTTCTGGCAAGGAACAATCATTGACACAGATAAATTTGTTGAATCATATATCCCTGAAGTTCAACGGGATTTAGAAGAAACTTCTTACATTGAATATGCTTCATTGTTAACTGTACCAAATTGGGAAAACAAGATTGTAACTATTGACGAACTTAAAGAGATTCAGCTTTATTCAAGAATAATCAATGAAAATTCTAATCCCGAACAAGTAAAACTTGCTAAATCCAGATTAAATTCTCTTCTTGGTAGCATTGAAACAAGAAAAAAAGAATATGATAGTGCATCAGCTGCTCAAGCTAAGGTGAATGAAATTGATTCTTCTATAAAAATTATAAATAACTATGTTAGTAGTAGTAAAAGCGTTGAAGGTAAATACTCTGGAGGAATTGTTTCTTCAAATAAAATTGAGGGATTATCTTCTGAAGAAGGGAAACCTTTTGAGTTGGTTAATTACAACCGTGCTAATTACCTTGTTATCTTAGAAGCTATAATTGGATATGAAAACACTTATCAATCAAAAGATGTTTATCGTTATACAGTATCGAATGGTAAGATTCAGGCGTCAGTAATTATAGATTCGACTCTTAAAACCAAAATTCTTGATTCTTTTAGTTATTTCAAAAAATACACTTCTTCAAGTTATTCAAATAAATACACGAATCCTGTGTTAAGATATTATGAGACAGAACCTTACAAAGGATTACCTGCAATTGTTCCATTTGATTTAACAAATGGATGGTATGTTGCAACAAAGCAAACTTTAGCAACTGGAAGCAATCTCGCTAGTTATGATGAATCTGGAAGACCTAGCAGCTTTTATTTATGTAATGTTGCAAAGAATGGATTAGAAGAATTCTTCTCAACTAATTTCGGAGGAGATATTTGCCAAGTGATTAATTTGAATACAGGGCAGCCTTACAATGAGTTTACTGGATTAACTAATAGCGAGGCCACAGAATTAGTTAAGAAAGCAGTTAGAGCATTGCAAACAGCTCAAGGTGCATACAAATCCGGAGTCAGTGAAGTTAAAATTGAAGGAAATAAAATCAAAGTAGGTTCACCTGCAGCAGATTTACCAAATATTCAATGTCAAGATTTTATGTCTCCTAAAGAATGTAATTTAATATTTAATTTATGTGACCCTGTGATTTGCCCTTCAAGCAGATGCGATTTCGGAGGAGCATATCCTGTAAAAGATGTTATTCAGACAGGAGTTATCGGAAGCATTATGCTTTGCTTGCCTAATGCTAGAGAAGGAATAGTTATGCCTGTTTGTTTAACAGGAGTTCAAGCAGGATTAGACAGTTGGATTTCTGTGGAAAAATCTTACATGAGTTGTTTGCAAGAAAGTTTAGATAGTGGCAAAACAGTTGGAATTTGTGACCAAATTAGAAGTGTATACTTATGTGAATTCTTATGGGAGCAAGCAGCACCATTAGCAGAGGTAGCATTGCCAAAATTAACACAATCAATTTTAGGAGAGAACTCAAGAGGCGGAGGAGAATATTCTTACTCTTCAGATTTACTTGATAGAGCTCAAGATTCTTATGAATATTTCACAAGTTCATATTCTGCAAATTCTTTGGAAGCATTCAATATTCGTTCTAGTCAAGAAATAGGGGGAGAAATTTGCAAAAACTTTGGTTCAATGGTTTTCCCTACAAGCGCAGAAGCATTAAATCAAGTTGCAACAACTCTTGTGGAACCAGATTCACCTACACAGTATCATGCTAGATTTGATGAGATTCCATTCACCACTGCAACAGTTCCGCCTACTTCGCAGTATAAAGTATTTTATCATATCTTTGCAGGAAATGATGCTGGAGTTTATTATAGTGTTTATTTGAAAGGCGCAGAAAGCAGTTCATTTTATCAAGATGCCAGCACTCCAAAGAAAATTGTTTCTGGATTTATTCCAAAAGGGGAATATGCAACTGAAACAAAAGATTTCACCGCTGTTTCCGGATATAAACAATTATGCATCTCTATTAATAATGAAGAAGAGTGCGGATTTAAGCAAGTTTCAACTTCTTTTGCAGCAGACTATTTAACAGATAAATATTTGGAAGAGCAAATAACTCAAACTGAAATTAAAACTCAAGCAGAATGCATTTCTGGAAAAGCTAGTTTAGGTTCATTGCTTAGTTTGAATCCTCAAGCTGCTTTATCCGAAGCTGTTGATCCGGAAATTTATAATATGAATGTAATCAGAATTTGTGCAACAGCTAATCCGGGAAGCAAGTCTGATGTGAATATGGGAAAAGAAAATCAAAAGTGGGTGGAAGTTGGCTATTGTGATGATACTGCTTTGAAATGCTGGTTGGACACAGAAGGAATCAAAGAAATGTTGAATAGCCCTGATTTAGCTAAGTATCTTTCCGAAGGTAAAACTGAATCATTAAGCGAATCTGTTTTAGAAGAAGTTCAAGAAAATTATTTGGATATCTTGAGAGAGCAATCTAATACAACTTTCTTGCCAGAGCAAGAAGTTGAAACCAAAATTCAAGAAATAAAATCAATGTCTTTTGATAAAGCTATAACCACAATAAAAACTCTGTTAGAACAAACTTTCTTTAATAGACAGAAAGCCTTGCTTTTGTTTTTAAAAGGAAATTTATATGCTGAGGAAGCAATAAAAAACTATCGTCCTGATTCTCAAGAAGGGTTAGATAATCTTCGGCAAGAACCTGAAGAAATAAGTTATCCCTCAGAATCAGACAGTCAAGATATTTATTCTCAAAATCAAGAATCTTTTGATTCATCTTCTTCAAATCCTCCTTCGGGATTTAGCGAAATAGAATTTAAGTCTTTGTTAATCGCAGTTTCTGAATTAGAAAATAAAGGAATAACTTCAGAGTTCATCGAGCAATTATCCAGCAAACTAAGATCGTTTTTAGGAGATTCTAATGATGAAACTTATAAGATGTGTTCTAGAAGAAAAAATTCTTTAAGGTGTGTTTTAAGTGTTTACAAAACAAATAAGATAGATAGCGATGGAATTCTCTTCCAGAGTAAGTGGACAGGAAGAAATGTAGAAGGAATTGACTATGCTGAAGAAGTAATCGCACTTTCTGGAAAATGGGAAGATTACTTTAATGATATTTCTTCTAAATAAAATTAAATGCGGAAGATAGGATTCGAACCTATGTAGGCACTAAGCCGCTGGAGCCTAAATCCAGCCCGTTTGACCACTCCGGCACTTCCGCGTGTTGTAATACTTTGCAGTATTCAGAGTTTAAAAAGCTTAAACAAGCGAGAACTAAAAAATTATTCAAACTTTAGAATTAATCTTTGCTTTCTTTTTTCTTGTCAGACTTGGTTTCAGATTCTTTTTGCTTTATTTTGTCTTCTAAGCTAAGTCTTTCAATCAATTCTTTGTATCTGTTTCTTATTGTAACTTCAGTTATTCCTGCGATGTCTGCAACTTCTCTTTGAGTTTTCTTTTCATCATTCATCAAAGCAGCGACGTATAATGCAGCAGCTGAAATTCCAGCAGGGCCTCTTCCAGAAGTTAATTCAACTTCTTCTGCACGCTTTAATATTTTAAGAGCATCATTCTGTGTTTTTGGAGAAAGTTTCAAAACAGAAGCGAATCTTGAAATGTAATCTTTTGGAGAGCTTTGCTTAATTTTGATTTGAAGTTTTCTTATAATGAATCTGTATGTTCTTCCGATTTCTTTTCTATCCACATCAGAAGCTGTTGCCATTTCATCTAATGTTCTTGGAATACTGTAAGAACGGCATGCAGTGTACAAGCAAGCTGCTATAACTGATTCCATGCTTCTTCCTCTAACAAGCCCTCTTTCTAAAACAAAGTGATAAACTCTTGCAGCTTCATCTCTTACAACATTTGGAAGATTCAAGTAAGAAGCAATAACTCTAAGTTCAGCCATTGCCATTCTTAAGTTTCTTTCAATTGATGTCGAAACTCTTTCTTGCCATTTCTTTAATCTCAAGAATTTTCGAGTTTGCCCAGGTTCAAGTTTGTAAATATCAGAAATCTCTCCAACATTGGTGATAAGCCCTTTATCGAACTTTTGCATACTTATTGGGGCTCCACCACGTCCTTTCTTTTCAGATTTGTCGAATTTTCCAGACAAGTCCATTCCAGAATCAACCATTTCTTCTTCAATAACCAAACCGCAATCGTTGCAAATGATTTCTCCTGCTTGAGGATCGTGAGTAATGTGGATTCCTCCGCATTCCGGGCACTTTTTAACCATTCCCATTTTGTTTTAGAAGTATTTTGAATTGAAAATTTACGTAAAATTTATAAAGAGATTGCCTTTATAAAGCTTTCGCTAATTAAAACTCGATAAAAGTAACAACTTTTTGTTTAAAATCGGGCTAAAATTAGTCTTAAATCCTATTCAACTAGAATTCCATTAACAACACCATCTTGTGTTGGGCGGCTTGTAACCTTGACTTTTCCTTTGTCTGTGTCAAGGATGGTTCCTTTTGTGATAATATTTTGTCTTGCTAAGAATTTGTCAGAAGGTGTTTCAATTACATTTTTGATTTCTGCTTTGATTGTTTTTCCTTTTTTTTGGATATTTACAGATTTTGTTCTTAACAAAGAAGTTTTTGCATTTCCTCCTGTTGTCCTCGAGGTTTTAGTTATTTCTTCTCCTAATTTAGTGGTTTTCTTTTGTCCGGCTCTTTCGTAGAACCTTTTCTTCTTCTGTTTCTTGTAACGTCCACCTGTAATCTTTCTTCCGTATTTCATAGTATGATTTCCAGTTTTTTTGTTTAAATATCTTTTGTTTCTAATTTTTCAAATAAAATAAAAAATATTTCATTTAGTAACGAAATGTTTATAAAGAATTTTTGCAAAATCTAGCTATGGTTAACGGAATCGAGAGACCTTTAGACTTATTGAACAACTCGAAAGGAAAAGAAGTTTTAATACAGTTGAAAGGCGATAAACAAATTGTAGGTACTCTGTTGGCTTTTGATATCCACATAAACCTTGTGTTGGATAATATAAAAGAAATAGAGAATAATGTCGTTAAAAGAAACCTAGGTGTAGGATTCTTGAGAGGAGACACAATTATTTTTATCTCGCCATCATCTACTGGATTAAAGAAAGAATAATTCTAGATTTCTCAATTAATTAGAAGATTTCATAATATATATAAAGAGAAATCTCTTTTTTCGATTATGACCAAGAAAATAGAGCTAACTTTCTTAGGAACATCTGATGCTGTTCCAACCAAGCAAAGAAGCCACACTTCAATACTCTTGAATTACGCAGGAGAAAACATTCTTGTTGATTGCGGAGAAGGAACTCAACGGCAATTTAGATTCGCAGAATTGAATCCTTGCAAAATTACAAGAATTTTAATTACTCACTGGCATGGAGATCATGTTTTGGGAATTCCAGGAATATTGCAAACTCTTGCTCTTAGCGGATACAATAAAACTCTTTACATTTATGGACCAAAAGGAACAAAAGAATTTATGCAAAATTTGTTGAAAACATTTGTTTTTGTAAGAGAGTATGAAATTCAAGTTCAGGAGGTTTTTGGGAGGTTTTTGGAAACTGAAGAGTTTTACATTGAAGCACAGCAAATGACGCATGGCACGCCTACAAACGCGTATAACTTCGTTTTAAAAGGGCAAATCAGAATTGATAGAAAGAAACTGGAGAAAGCTAAAATTCCTTCTGGGCCTCACATGAAATTGCTTAAACAAGGAAAAAATATGACTTACAAGGGAAAGAAATATTTAGCAAAAGACTTTACAATAAAAGAAAAAGACAAAAAGATTTCGTTTATTTTGGACACATCTTTGAATTTGAAGATTGTGCCTTTTGTTAAACAAGCTGATTTGCTGGTTTGTGAGTCCAGTTTCGCACAGGATTTGCAAGATAAAGCTAAAGAATACAATCATCTCACTTCTAAACAAGCTGGAGAAATTGCAAAATCCGCTAAAGTGGAAAAATTAATCTTAACCCATTTAAGTCAAAGGTATTACAATAATCCTAAACAACTTTTAGATGAAGCTAAGAAGGTTTTCAAGTGTTCTGAACTAGCTTCTGATTTTACCAAAGTAACTGTTTAAGCTCTTGTTTTCTTTGCACAGAAAGATTTTAAAGAGTATCTTATTTTGTTTTAGTAATGCCCCTGTAGCTCAGCCTGGATAGAGCATTAGCCTTCTAAGCTAAGGGTCGCAGGTTCAAATCCTGTCGGGGGCATTTTTCTAGTAAGAATACTCGCTCAGCGAGGTTTTTTCTCTTAAATTTGTTAAAAATCATTTCAAAATATATTTTGTAATATATATAATTAATAACATACTTTTATTTTTGCAAAGAATTTAAAAAGAAATGTTTTTTCTTTACTTAGAAAATGAGGGAAGAAGAGATCACTGAATTTGAATCTCCTTTTGAGAGCGCTTCTTTAAACGATTCTTCTTGGAGCAATATAAAACATTACTCTCCAAAAACATTTATTTTAACTTCCGCGCAAGCTTGTTACGAGCCTAGCAAGGATGAAGATATGCCTCCTGCGGGTGCAGGAGAAGGGAAAGCAATTCCTCATGAAAATCTTTTAGAAAGTTTCGAAAAATTAAAAGAGATAACTGATGGAAGACTTGTTATTTTTCCTATCGCTGGAAAAAATTGTAAAGAAAGTATTCTTCACGAAGATTTAGAAGATAGAAATGATATTTTTCTTGGTTCTCAACTAGTTTTTAATAGCAATCTTCAGTATAAAGATATAGTTGTCCCCCCTCAGAATGTAGACCCTACCACTGGAAGAACAAGTGCAGTTAGCAAGTACGGTTCTTCAATAATTATTGCACACTCTAAGCAAAGATATCTCCCTGTTCCTGTTTTTAATTCACAACTTCCAAGATATATTTATACAACTGGTGCAGTAACTCTCCCAAACTATAATCTTTCCAATTCTAAAGGAGATATTGCCGACAGAAATCATGTTTTAGGAGGGTTAATTGTTGAAGTTTTAGACAATAAATATTATCATATTAGAAATCTTCGTGCTGATGAAGATGGCAAGTTTGTTGATTTAGGATGGGAATTTGATGGAAGTAAAGATCCTAAAAGAATAGGGGTGGAAGCAATTGTTTTAGGGGATATTCACTGGGGAGATCATGATGAACAAGCAATCAAGGCAAATGATGAAATGATTCAATATTTTCAGCCAAAAGTGATTATGCTGCATGATTTTTTCGATGGATGGAGCATTAATCATCATGAAGAAGATAATTATATCCGAAGAGCTCGCGAACTCAAAAGAGGCAGATTAAGTTTGGAAGATGAATTAAAAGAAGATTATTCCGAATTAGTGAGGCTGTCCTTATCTGTTCCTCAAGATGTTAAAATAAAAATTGTAGCTTCAAATCATCATAGATTTTTACAGAAGTATATCAATAGCGATCGATGGAAAGAAAAAGGTGATTTATGGAATGCTGAAATGGCTTCTTATTTGTTTAATAAAGCAATTGAAGCAGGAAGATATTTATCTGAATCTAATTTAGATGATTCTGTTCTTTTGCTTCAAGAAGGCATGAAACGATTTGGTCCAATTCCTCGAAATGTTGAATTTTTGAAAGCTCAAGATAATTGTTTAATAAAAGGATATCAACTAGCTATTCATGGAGACAAGGGAAAAAATGGGGGCAAGGGGGGAAATGCTAAAGCTCGTTCTATTACAGGAGGGGGGAAAAGCATAACTGGACATAGTCACGCAATGGAAATTTATGAAAATACTTACATTGTAGGAACTTCTAGTAGAAGAGACTTACCTTACACTTTCGGTTCAAGCAATGCACAGATTGCTGCTAATGCTGTTTTATACAATAATGGGGCTGTTCAATTAATTCCCAGCATAGAAGGAAATTGGGCATTAAAAGACAGACTTTTATGGACACCTTAATCTAACTTTTAATATCCGTTTATTTTTTAAATAACAATAATTTGATTAATTTGTGAATTTGTGCAAGGATGGCGAAGTGGTTAACGCGCTCGGCTGCAACCCGGGTATCCGTGGGTTCGAACCCCACTCCTTGCTTTAATTACCTTCTTTTTACTTTTTTTAGAACTATTCTTTTGAATTTTGGTTTTTTCTTGCTAAGCCTAATTAAGATAACTAATAATAGGATTAACATAACTAATGCAACCATAGAAATCATTAGTGGAATAATGTAAATAAAAGAAGGAAGGGGGTATTCTGTTTCTTCATGTTTGCCTAAAGTTATTGATTGGCTCGCACTAGCGACTTCTCCAGAATATTTTACTGTCACATAAACTAGATACTCTCCTAAAGGGAGATGGTCTGGAATTTTTTTATTTCTAATATAACTTAATTTGGTTCTTACTGCCATAGACTCATGAGAACTTGTTACAATTTCTCCTTTAGTACTCATAAGATTGTATTCAACTTCCACGTCCACCTCGTCTTTGATGTCTCCTAGATTGAATATCTCAATCGTGTAATACACTTCATCTCCTGGAAGGATAGCGAGATATTTTTCAGGAACATAAATCCTTACATCAAAAAGAGGATTTGAAGAAGTGATTTCCAATGCAATTAAGACTCTTTTTTCCACTTCTGTGTCTGTTTTCAAAAGAATTTCCCCCAAGTACAAATTGGGATTTGCGTCTTCTCTAACGAAAAAATCAATTTCTACAAGCTTAGATTCTCCAGGATTAAGAGTTATAACCCTTTGATTAAATTTCAAAAAGTTATCTATTGCCGGAGAGCCTTCTAAAGTCAAAGTTACTCTTTGTTTTCCATAGTTAGTTATATTCAGAATTCTAAATTCATTATCCCCCTGTTTTAATTTAATTGAAAACTGCTCTTGGTCTGCCTTAAAATTATAATCCCGCTTGAATATTCCTCCCCCTCCTCCCGATGTTCTCTCTGGAATAGGGATTTCTTCTTCAGGCGTTTCTTCTGCGCTGTATGTGCTGAATCCGCTAACAAGGAATATAAGATCTCCTCTTGAGTAATCCATGATCACACATTCTAAATCTGAACAGACTTCTCCGTCTTTAAGTATGCGAGGGTTGCTGAAAGTTAAATCATTTAAGGTAAGAACTGCAGGTTTATTCAATCCTGGAAACGATTCGGATTTAATCCGAATAAAGTTATAAGAAATATTGACATTTTTCGTGAAGTTTATTACTCCTTGAATAAAATCTTCATTGTCAGTAAGATTAACGGGCTCATTAAACTCGATTTTTCCGTTTAGAACGTCATCCAAAACAAAATTGTCTAGTTGCTGTAATTGCTCTAAGGTATAATCAAGAATTTGAGTTGTTTCACCTTTTTTATCTTTTTTCTGATTTTCTAATTGGGATTCATCGTTAGATTCAGAATTTTTATTAAAGCCATCAAGAATAACTTTAACACGCGTAGCATTAATTGTAAATGAAACTTGCTTTTGAGTTAAACCATAACTATTATTCGCAAAAAGATAGAGTACATTATTTCCAGAAGAAGCATTAATATTTATGTTTCCGTTTAAAGTGATATTCTCTCCTTCATTTAAGTTGTACCAAGTGGTTAAGCCTTCTGATTCAAAATTTAAAGGAATCCCCTGGCTTATTAGATAAGTTCCATTTAAAGGGCTATTAATTTGTAAATAAGGGGGCCCGATTACAGAGATTGCCATAGCAACATTTGATTGCGAGGCTTTTCCGCTCACAATCTCTGCATTGAGTTCGCTGGAGGTTTTCAGCTTTAAGTTAAGATTAATTAGAGTTAATCCAAAAAGAATTGGGACTAAGATGAGCAATAATGAAAGGATAACAATCCACAAGCCTCTTTTCATAGTGGATATTAAATAGTAAATTAGCTATTTAAACATTAAGATTACAAAAAATTTAAGAATTTAGGCACTATACTGTTTGTAAACAAAGTTAATTAGAACTAACAAAATGGCTTTTATTGTGAAAAAAATCATTAGCGGAAAAGAATATTACTATTTGAATGAAAACAAGCGAGTGGAAGGAAAAGTTAAAACCAAAACTCTTGCTTATCTTGGAAAAGAAAAAAATGAAGCTGAAAAAAAAGCAGCAGAGATAATCTCTCAAATTGAAAAAGGAGAATTTAAAATGGAAAAAGATGAGCACAACAAAACCGAAGAATTAAAAAAAGTTGAAAAATCAGAGATGAAGATGGAATCAAAAAAAATTGAGTCGGAGAGAGAATTAGAAAATAAAAATAATAAAGTCGAAATTGAAGTTGAGCCAAGAAAAAAAATAGATGAAATCACCAGAATCGCTTCAAGCAGAGGAATATTTTTTCAAACAGCAAACCTTTACGGGGGCAAGGCTGGATTTTTCACCTATGGGCATCTTGGAAAACAGCTTAAGATGAATTGGGAAAATCTTTGGAGAAAAAATATTTTGGGAATTGGAGATAATTTTTATGAAATTCAAAGTAATAATATTCTTCCAGAGCCTGTTTTCAAGGCGTCAGGGCATGTTGATAACTTTAACGATCCAATGACTGAATGCAAAAAATGTCATTTCAGATTCCGTGCAGACCAATTTCTCGAAGAAAAAGGGGTGGAAAACGCTGGAAGCTTAAGCATTAAAGAGATTGATGAAGAAATTAAAAAAAGAAATTTAAAATGTCCTAAATGCGGGGGCAATGAATTTTCTGAAACCAAGCAATTCAATATGATGTTCTCGGTTAAT
This sequence comes from Nanobdellota archaeon, assembly GCA_022709585.1. Lineage (GTDB taxonomy): Archaea > Nanobdellota > Nanobdellia > Pacearchaeales > GW2011-AR1 > JAKLIN01. Next base: position 12,888 of record JAKLIN010000005.1, read on the forward strand.
GTTGGATTTGAAAATGAGAAAGCATATCTTAGCCCTGAAACAGCGCAAGGAGCTTATGTTACTTTCAATGAAGAGTTCAAGGCAACTAGAGAAAAACTTCCATTGGGATTAGCGATAATCGATAAAGCTTACAGAAATGAGATTTCTCCTCGTCAAATGTTTTTCAGATTAAGAGAATTTAGCCAAGCAGAATTGCAGATATTTTTTGATCCAGATACAATTAATGAACATGAAGACTGGGATTCGGTTAAAAACGAGAGAGTTTTGCTTAAATTGGCTTCAGAAAAGGAAATAAAAGAAATCAGTTGCCACGATGCGAATGAAAAATTGCATATCCCTAGATTTTATTTATATCATCTTTGCAAAGTTCAGAATTTTTATTTGAATGTGATTGGAATTCCTAAAAACAAGTTCAGATTTAGGGAATTGGACGAAAAAGAAAGAGCATTTTACAATAAAATCCATTTTGATGTTGAAGTTTATCTGGAAACTCTTGGAGGATTTAAAGAAGTTGCAGGGGTTCATTATCGAGGAAATCACGATTTAGTTGGGCATCAAAATATCTCTAAGAAAAATCTTGAAGTTTCTTTTAACAATAAAAAAATTCTTCCTCATGTTCTTGAATTAAGTTTTGGTGTTGATAGAAATGTTTGGACTCTGCTCGATGTCTTTTATTCAATGCGAGAAGATGGAAGCATATTCAAATTTAATTCAGCTGTTGCTCCAATTAAGGCAGCAGTGCTCCCTCTTGTTAAAAACGACGATAATCTAACAGATTTTGCAAGAAAAATTTATTTGGACTTGAAAGAAGATTGGAATGTAATTTATGATGCAACAGGAAGCATTGGTAGAAGATACGCAAGAAATGATGAAGCAGGAACTCCTTTTTGCATCACAATTGATGATGAAAGCTTGAAAAACAATGATGTTACAATAAGAATAAGAGACACAACCGAGCAAGTTAGAATCTCCGTCGATGGATTAAAAGAAGCAATAAAATTGTCTGTGCAAGGAAAAAATATTTTAGATTTAATGGAAAAAATAAATACAAGAAAAAAATAAATTTTTTATTTTTTTGATAGATTTTTCATTGAAAATTTTATAAATTGATTTCTCCGACGGAAAAATCTTTTTGTTTCTGGAAAAATACCGAAGAATTTTTAAACATTTAATTCTTGATGATAATAACTAAAAAAGAGGTATTAAATAATGGCAGCAAAAAAGAAAGCTACAAAGAAGGTTGCAAAGAAAGCTACAAAGAAAAAGAAGAAATAAATAACCTTTATTTTTTCTTAGTCTAACTTTCACAACTTTTTTTATTTTTTACAAATTGTTTTATTTTGAGGGGTTGCCTTTTGGTTAATCCCTTGTTACTTTTTATTTTTTATTTAATTTATTTTTTAGCTAAACTCTTATAAATATCACTTAAAAAAGAAAATGGCTGCACTGAGAGTCGAACTCAGGACCTCCTGCTCATGAGACAGGCGCTCTGCCAACTGAGCTATGCAGCCATAGATTAATATGAAAAAAACTTCTTTTAAAGGTTTTTGAAATGAAATTTTAGCAAATTTAGCCGGATTTTAATAATGTTCAAGGAGAATTCAGAATTATTGCATTTCTTCGAGGTTTACAAGAGGTTTTTTCTCTTTTCTTCTCTTGATTCTTGTTGCAAATCCTGCGACTTGGTTTCTTATCTTTTTACTTGGCATTGTATCTCCAAGTATCTTTTTGTTTTTTTCAAAGTCGTCGCTGAATGCAACACCTTCTTTTACAAAGGTTTCTGCGGTTTTCTTGACTAGTTTTGTTTTAATTTTACCCATGTTAATCATTGAGGATTGTATTTGTGATTTTTTAAGGCTTTCTGTTGAAAATTTTAGGTGTTTTTCATACTTTTTAGGATTAGTCCACTTTTTCTATGCCTTGCAAGTCTTTAATAGCTTCAATTAAATTGTCCAGTTTTTTCAAAGGTTCTCCTAAAGCGAGAATTTTGTAAGGCAAGTTAAGTTCTGAAGACTTCTTGTAAGCTTTAGTTATCTCTTGATCTGTTATTTTCTTTTTACTGTAAGCTACAATCAGATACTCTTTTTGGCTTTCTTTTACTTTCAACACGATTTCATTATTGCTGGCTTCTTCAATATCTAAAATTTCAATTTGCTTTTCAGAAAGATATGTTTTAACCCGATTAAAAAATTTATTTGTGTTGCCTTTTTGGCTGGACTTTTTTTCTGTTTTCTTTTCTTTTTTTTCTGTTGGTTTCTTTTTTTCAACTTTTTTCTGAGTTTTCTTTTGAGTTTTATCAAAGATATCTTCAACTTCTACTCTTTTTGGAGTTATTTTTTGAGTTATTGTTATTCTTTCACTTGCATTTTGTTGAATTTCCTCTGTTTTTTCATCTGGAGATTCATCCTCAACTTCGGAAATTTCTTGAGTGTAAGTTTTTTCTTGTTGTGCTTGGTGAAATATCTCTTCCTGTTGTTTTTCTATTCTTTTAGTTTCTTCTTGTTTCTTGGATTGGTAAAATTCTGCTTCTGGAACTTTGTAATATCTCCAGAAAATTCCCTCTTCATTTTGAAAAGGAACAGCAAAATCACGAATTTCTCTCAAAGCAACTCTAATCGCTGGTTCTACGTCTTCATCTTTTAGAAATCTTTGTTCTTTTAGCATAACAAAAGCTTCTTTTTCTTTTTTCTTAAGAGCATGAGAAAAATTTTCTAAAAAAGTTTCTTGTCCTGGAATAAAATAAAGCGGAGAGCTTCCAACCCTCATGTAAGACATCTTTATTCTTTTTTCAGAGAGTATTTCAGAAAGGAAAGCAGACGCAAAAAGAATGCTTAACCCTGTTTCTTTAGCAATATGAACAGGCAAACTTGGGCCTCTTCTCTCTAAAAAACTGATAATCCTCTCTTTTATTTCTAAAGCATTGCTTGCCATATTTAAAATAAAAACAAAGATGTTATAAATATATTCATGCTGGGAGAATAATTATCTGATTCCACTTATTTTTACATCTTAATCCAAGAGCTTTCGTAATAAGTGACATCTTGCTCTTCATCAACAACTGCAATCAATAATTTCTTTTTTGTGGAATGTGCTGTTCTATTCTTAGAAGAAAACTCTTGCCAGCTGAATGATTTTGATTCATTGTCCGCGAAAACAATCCAACTGGAGTGCTTGTTTCCGGGCTTAGAGCCTTTTTCATAAACTCTGAAATCTGCTCCGAACTTAAGAGCTGTTTTTACGACATAGCCTTTGTTTCTTAAATCTCTAAAAACAGGATATTTTACATTTATTCTTCTGTCAATTTTTTTGAACTTGCTGAAAAGCTCGTCTTTCAAAACCGGTTTATTTTTCCAAAGAATTTGCATCTTTTGTTTTTCCACTAAAAAAAGAGCTTCAGCTAAAGAGTAAACAATCTTTCCATCTGATTTTTCTCCAAAATTGCTTTTTTCGTAAAGAGTGTAAGCTTCATGCGAAGTACTGAAAACGCTGTCTCCAGAAAAATGTGCTTGAATTTTATCCATATTATGTTCAGTTTTTTATATTATTTAAAAATATGTTTTAGAACTGTTTTTCAGCTGTAGAAATGTTTTAAAGTATGAATGTAGATAATAAATCATGAAAAAGTCAGAGAAGCAAGAAAAACCAGAGAATGCAAAAAAATCTGAGAATTCGGAAAATCAGGAACTTGATTTTGCTAAGATTGAAAAAAAATGGCAAGATAAATGGGAGAAATTTCAGACTTTCAAAGTAGAAGAGAGCTCTAAAAAAAAGAAATATTATGTCTTAGAAATGTACCCTTATCCTTCTGCTAGCTTTTTGCATATGGGGCATGTTAGAAATTACACTATTGGAGACACTTATGCTAGATTCAAAAGAATGAATGGTTTTAATGTCCTTTACCCTATGGGATATGATTCTTTCGGGCTTCCTGCAGAAACAGCTTCTAAAAAAGAAGGAATTCATCCAAAAAAATATGCAGAATCTTCTATTAAAAAAATTAGTGAGTACTTTAAGGCATTAGGAACCAGTTATGATTGGTCAAGAACCTTGGCAAGTCACGAACCAGAATATTATAAATGGAATCAATACTTCTTTTTGAAATTATTTGAAAAAGGATTAGCTTACAGAAAAAAAGCTCCAATTAACTGGTGCGAGAATTGTGCATCTGTTTTAGCAAATGAAGAAGCTGAAGGCGGAGAATGTTGGCGTTGTGGGAAAGAAGTTGTAAAAAAAGATTTAGAGCAATGGTTTTTCAAAATCACAGATTATGCAGACAGGCTTTTAGAAGATTTGGAAAAAATTGATTGGCCAGATAAAATCAAAACAATGCAAAGAAACTGGATTGGGAAATCTCACGGAACAGAAATTTTATTTGAAATCAATAAAGAAAAATGGCCGGTTTTCACAACTCGCCCAGACACTGTTTTTGGAGTTACTTTTATGGTTATTTCTTCTCAGCATCCAAGATTATTGGAGATTACAACAAAAGATCAGAAAAAAGAAATTGAAAAATTAATTGAAAAAAGCAAGAAAGCAAAAACTTCTGAAGAGATGGAAAAACTTGAGAAAGTCGGAGTATTCACCGGGAGTTATGCGGTTCATCCTATTACTGGAGAAAAGGTTCCTGTTTGGGCTGGAAATTTTGTTTTAGCAGATTATGGTTCTGGAATGGTAATGGCTGTCCCTGCTCACGATGCGCGGGATTTTGATTTTGCAAAAAAATACAAGCTTCCAATTAAATTTGTAATTGAAGGCAAAACAAAAAGCAAAGAATCAGAGCCTTATTTAGAAAAAGGCAAGCTAATTAACTCCAAAGAATTTAATGGAATTGATAATGAACAAGCTAAGCAAGAAATAACCGAATTCTTGAGTAAAAAGAAACTTGGAAAAAAAGTTGTAAATTACAAAATTCGTGACTGGTTGATTTCTAGACAAAGATATTGGGGAACACCTATCCCAATGGTTTATTGTGACAAGTGCGGAATTGTCCCTGTTCCAGAAAAAGACTTGCCTGTTTTGTTGCCTGAAAAAGTTGATTTCAAATCTTCAAATCCTTTGACAACATCTAAAGAATTTATTGAAGTGAAATGCCCTAAATGCAAGTCTAAAGCAAGAAGAGAAACAGATACAATGGGAGGATTTGTTGATTCTTCCTGGTATTTCTTAAGATATTGTGATAATAAAAACAAGGATAAACCATTTGATAAAAAGAGAGTGGACTACTGGATGCCTGTTGACCAATATATCGGAGGAGCAGAGCATGCAGTTATGCATTTGTTGTATGCAAGATTTTTTGTGAAAGTTTTGAAAGATTTAGGATATGTTAACTTTGATGAGCCTTTCTCTAAACTCTTCAATCAAGGAATTGTTTACAAAGATGGAGCAAAGATGTCTAAAAGTAAAGGAAATGTAGTTTATCAAACAGAAATTTCCGAGAAATATGGGATTGACACAGCAAGATTATTCTTGATGTTTGTTTCTTCTCCAGACAAACAAATGGAATGGAGCGATAGCGGTGTTGAAGGTTCTTACAGAATCATTAACAGAATCATCAAGCTTTCTCAGAAAATAAAGAAATGCAAGCAAGACGCAAAAACAGAAAGCAAGTTTAATTTGAATTTAAAGAAAATAATTGAATTCATTGAAAGCTTTGATTACCCTAAGGCAATAATCTCTTCTACAAATTATTTAGAACATTTGGAAAGTTTAGAAGAAGTTCCTAAAGAATCTTATGAAAATCTTTTAAAGATTTTTTCTCCTTTCTGTCCTCATGTGACTGAAGAGCTTTGGGAGAGAATAGGGAACAAATCTTTCTTAAGTTTAGAGCAATGGCCTGCAGTGGATGAATCCAAAATTAATGAAAACTTTGAAAAGCAAGAGCAGGCGATTGAAAAAATCATTTCAGATATAAATCAAGTTGTTAAGATTGTTTCAGACAAGGGAAACTCTGCAAGTAAGGCTTACCTTTATGTAATGCCCAATGAAAAAGATTGGATTTCCAAAGAAACAGAATTCTTTAAAGAAAAAACAGGATTAGATGTTAAAATTTTCGCGGTTAATGACAAAGACAAGTATGATCCTGAAGAAAAATCCAAGAAAGCTAAGCCAGGAAAGCCTGGAATTTATCTTGAGTAATTGGATTTCTATTGTGCAACAGGTAGCTTTTTATAATTTCTTTTATTAATCATTTCAATGGCAAAAAGAGAGGAGCAAGATTTTACTTGCTTAGAAAATACAGACAAAAAAATAGTCTTAGTTTTGTCGATTCTTTCTTTGATATTAATAATCACTCTTTTTTCTTTTTTGTTCCTTTACGGTTTAAAAGAAAATGAAAAACTGAATCTGTGCGGAGATGGAACGCCTTACTCTTCTTGTTCAAAAGACAAGCCTTACTATTGCGAATCTGGAAAACTCGTTGAAAAGTCTTCTTTATGCGGCTGCCCCGATTTCTTGATTTCAAAACAAGAAAAATGCGTTTTACAAGAAAATTCTAGCGCCAAAGAAAATTCTTTTGAGTATGTTCTTAACGGAGAAGTTAATAGTATTTCTATCCCAGTTTATGAAGACATTTATTCTCATGTAACTGAAATTGACAGATTCATAAGCTATGGCGAAAATGAAACCCCTTTAAGAAGAGATTTTAAGATTAAGAAAATAAACAATGATCTGCAAAGAGAATTTATTTTGCCTTTAGTTAAGGAAATTCAGAACTCTGCTCCAACTAAATTAACCCAGGCTAGAATTTCAATAAGCCTTGTTCAGAATATTCCTTGGAAAGTTTCAGAAAAAGATAAACTTTTTTCAGGCAGCAGAGCTTATTATTCAAGATATCCTTATGAAGTCATTTATGAAAATGAAGGCGTCTGCGGTGAGAAATCTGAATTGCTTGCCCTTATTTTAAAAGAATTAGGATATGAAACCGCAATATTCTATTTTCAACAGGAAAATCATGAATCTTTAGGAATAAAATGCCCTCTTCTAGAAAGTTTCAAATCAACAGGATATTGTTTTGTAGAAACCAGCGGGCCATCTATAATAAGTGATTCCTCTATAAGCTATGCTGGAGGAATTGTGTTGGATTCAAATCCTGAAGTGATTGAGATATCAGAAGGTGAATCACTTCCTTTTGGGATATATGAGTATTTTGATAAATTTAAAATGGCATTCACTAGAACGAGCCTTGTACCAGAAAAAATCAGAAATTATATTTTTTTAAAACTTCAAAAAAAATATGGATTGACTGAAAGTTATTACTTAAGTTAAACTTGCTAAGAAGGTTTATAATCCTAAATTTCTTTTTATTAAAATGAAGAAAAAGGTGGAAATTATTGCAACAATCGGCCCTTCTAGTTTTTCTAAAAAAGTTCTTTTAAATCTGGTTAAATCTGGAATGGGCATCGCCAGAATTAATACAAAGTACGGCTCAATTAAGGAATACCAGAGAACTTTGAATTATCTTAGAAAAACTCGGTGCAAAATTATGTTTGACATAAAAAATTTAGAAATTTTAGAGTGGATTAAAACTCAAAAATATGACTATTTGGCTGTTTCGTTTGCAGAATCAAAAAAACAAATTCAAAAAATAAGAGAAATTGTTGGAAAGAAGATTAAGATTATCTCTAAGATTGAAAGCGAAAAAGGACTTGAAAACTTAGATGAGTTAATCTCTGAGAGCGATGGAATAATGGTTGCGAGAGGAGACTTGGGAAAAAGTATCCGAATGGAAAAGGTTCCAATAACTCAAAAGATAATTATTCGAAAATGCAATAACAAAGGAAAAATGGTTATTACGGCAACAGAAATGCTGCTTTCCATGGTTAATTCTAAATCTCCAGGAAAAGCAGAAGTTAGCGATATTGCTAATGCGGTTTTAGATGGTTCAGACGCTTTAATGCTTTCTGAAGAAACAACAATCGGCAAATATCCTGCGTTAGCCTTAAAGACAATGCATACAATAATCAACGAAACAGAGAAAATGAGATGGCTTTTACATTAAACTTTTTGTTTAATTTATTTTTTGTTTTATTCTTTACCTGAAGCTTTTGCTAATTTTTTGTGTCCAGAAAGAAGGGAGAGAATTTGTAACAAATCCCCTAAATTCTTCAGAATAAATGTACGTCAACCCTTTTTTATCTCTGAGATTTCTAAAATCTTCGCTGGTGGATTCATAAATCTCTTTTATCTTTTTTCTTTCAAAATCTTTTTGCAATAATGAAGATGGCTTAAGAGCGATGTAATCTGCTTGTCTTATTGCATTAACTTCAAGATTTGAAGAGTTCTGCGAGATGAAGAGTATGCTTATTCCCTTGTGTCTTGCAATGAGAATCAATTCACTAAGAATTTTGTTAGCGTTAGTCATAGCTCTTCTGGAACTGAACAGAATTCCTCCTTCGTCTATCAAAACCAAAGAATCATTTTCTATTTCTGATACATTTTCGACTACTTTAATCCAAGAGGGCATCTCTTTCTCATCAAAGCCCATCGCATAGCACCTCTTTTTCTTTTTTGAATAAATGTTCTCTAATGTTTTCAATCCAAACGCAGTCTTGCCTGTTCCTCTGGCTCCTAAAATAAGCCCAATTGTGCTTTCTGCATCTTGAACTTTTCCTTCCCAAGCATCAAAATTTCCAGAAATTGTTTTGATTAAATTAAACTGAGAATAATTTGCGCACATCTTTTTTCTTTTTATCCTGGTTTGAGTTTTGTTTGTTTGTTTTTTTATTTTTTTCACTAGCCAGATGATCCCCAAAGCGATAAAGTAAGGAATCCTAATAAAGAACCATAGAATTGAGAAAATTCCTTTGAAAAGATTACTTAGCTCTCTTTTCAAAGAACTCTTATTTTTCTCTTTTTTATTTTTCATATCTCTTGCAAGCAAATCTATTTTATATTTTTATCTTTTAAGGAAAATTTAAAAATTAGATTGTTCTTAACTGATTTATGAGAGGATTAGACCCTTCAAAGAAAAGAGTTTTGAATTATCAAGAAAGAACGCGGATTGAGCAAGGATTTAAAGACTGGAGAGATAGGCCTAGTCGCATTTTTAAAGAAGTCTTGACAGAATACGGATTGAGCTGTGAACAAGCTTCTAGAAGATCTCACTATCATATTAGATTTCCAGGGATAAGTGAATTTATTACCGTAAGTTTTACTCCGAGTGACGGGGCAAGATTCGCTCAAAATTCCGCGCACACCTGTATTAATTACATTGAAAGGCATTACCCGGGAAAAAATAACTCTCCTGAAAAAGATAATAAAAAAGCAGTAAAAAAATAAATGTTAGCCTTCAATTACCGCTTTTATTCTTCTTATTCCTGCAGCACTGGATTCTTCTTTGATAATCTTGAATTTTCCAATCTCTTTAGTGTTGGAAACATGGGGGCCTGTGCAAATCTCTTTGCTAAACCAACCTTTTTTAGAACTGTCTTTAATTGTGTAAACTGAAACAATTTCAGGGTACTTAGTTTCAAATTCTGCTTGAGCTCCAGATTCAATGGCTTTTTTAAGAGGCATTTCTTCTTTGATTACGCTTAAAGACTGCTTTATTTTTTCATTCACTAAATCTTCAACTTGTTTAACTTCCTGTTCTGTTAATTTTCTTGGAAAACTAAAATCGAATCTTAATCTTTCTTCAGTTATGTTAGAACCTTTTTGAGCAACATTTTCATCTTTAAGGATTTGTCTTAAAGCTTCATTTAAAATGTGAGTAGATGTATGGAACTTTTTTGTCTTTTCAGAATTATCAGCTAATCCAGATTTGAATTTTCCTTCTGTAGCGGTTCTTGAAAGTTCTTGATGTACTGTCTGCTCTTTTTCAAACTCTTTTTTTATTTTGCTTTCATTATATTTTACACCCTTTTCGTTGAGCATTTCGAAAGTCATTTCCAAAGGGAATCCATAAGATTGGAAGAGCAAAAAAGCGTCCACCCCTTGGATTTCTTTTTTTTCGCTTAGAATTTTTTCAAAAATTTTAATTCCTTTCGTGATTGTTTCATTGAATTTTTCTTCTTCTTTCCTTAACTCTTCTAGAATCTTTGTTTTGTTTTGTTTTAATTGTTCATAGTCATTGTAAATCACGAAAACGCTTTCAGCAACATTAGAAATAAAATTTTCAATTCCTAACATCTTTCCATGCCTTATCGCCCTTCTAATCAACCTTCTCAAAACATATCCCTGCTCCGTATTAGATGGAATTACTTTGTCCCCTAAAATAAAAACCGAAGCTTTAATGTGGTCTACAATTATTCTCATCGATTTTTTTGTGCTTTCATTGGATTTCAAATAATCTTTTTTAGAAACTTTTTCTACTTCTTGAATTATCGGTTTCCACATATCTGCTAAATAATTATCCTCTAATTTGTTTAATACTGCAGTTGTTCTTTCCACCCCCATGCCTGTGTCTATATTTTTTTGTTTGGATTCATGGTATTTCCCTTGAGAATCCTGAACATATTGCATTAAAACATTATTCCAAATTTCGACCCAGGTTTTATCCTCCGGATTGAACTTTTCTGGAGCAGAGTTTTTGTTGTCTTTCCAATAAAATATTTCCGTGTCTGGGCCGCATGGCCCTGTTTTTCCCGCTGGCCCCCACCAATTATTTTCTTTTCCCAAAAAAGCAATTCTTGGTTTTTTTATTCCTAAAAATTCCCATTTTTTTGCAGACTCATTGTCTCGAGGAATATCTTTATCCCCAATAAAAACGGTTACAGCTAATCTTTCTTTTGGAATTTTTAATACTTCAGTTAAGAACTTGAAACTGTATTCGATAGCTTCTTCTTTGAAATAATCACCTAAACTCCAATTTCCAAGCATTTCAAAAAAAGTGTGATGAGTCGTGTCTCCAACTTCATCAATATCCTGAGTTCTGATGCATCTTTGGATACTTGTAAGTTTTTTCCCTAAAGGATGCTTTTCTCCAAGAAGATATGGGACAAGAGGATGCATTCCTGCAGTAGTAAAAAGAACAGTAGGGTCATTTTTTGGAACAAGGCTTTCATTAGGAATTATCTTATGCCCCTGAGATTTAAAAAATTCTAAATAATTCTGAATAAGCTGCTTTCTGTTCATGTGTATACATTAGAAATCTATCTTTTAATTATTTTGGTTTGCCCAAGCAAGTTTTTTTAATCAGAAGAAAGAGACTGAATCTTTTTTTGAATCTCTAAAAGCTGCTGTTCCAGAGCATCTTCTGTCTTTGAGCTTTTTGACTTTGGTTTTATCTCTGAGATTGGTTCAACCTTTGTTTCAAAAATTATCTTTTGTTTGTGTGAATCTTTGAGTATCTTTGGGATTTCCAATTTAGGAAAAGTGGATTCCATTTTTTTTATGCTTGCTGAAAGTTTTTTGAGAGCCTTGTAGAAATTAATTTTAAGAGCAGTTTCTTGTTTTCTTAACTCGATATATCTATTTATTGCCTTTAAGATAAGAATTAACTCAATTTCAGAAGTTAAAACATCTTTTCTTAAGAAAATTGCTTCACCATAATCCAATCTGATGTGGACAGGGCTGTTTTGTTCTGTCATTATATTTTTGAGAAAATGTTTTTATCTATCCTTTCTATCTGATTTTTCATAGATTCCATCTTGGTTGTCCAAGACACTAATTCATCATTTTCTTGTTCTTTAACCTCTTTGATTTTATTTAGCAATTTTTCTGCTTCAACAAGTTGTTTTTTCATGTCTGTAAAGAGATCCAAACTTTCTTCGAACTTCTCGAGTTTAATGAATACGGAATCCTCTTTGCTTTTAGTAACAATCTCTCGAGAGACTGAAGGCTTAGCTAACATCTTGGAAGAAGGCAGCATCTCCTCAGAAAGAATCTCTTTTGTTCTTGGAGACTCGGAATTAGAAGCAATTTTTTTGACTTCCTTAGTCACTTCCACTTCTTCATCATAGTCTTCCAAATCATCGTAATCCTCTTCCAACTCTTCTGTATCGTCTGGAAGTATATCACCTCTTACTTCCCCAGATACGGCATCTTTGATTGTATTTTGTGAAAATTTGTTTCCCAAAGAACTTGAAGGGAAACTAGGCAAAGCTTGTAACGGCCTTTTAACTTCTGTTGTTTTAGAAGAATTAAAATCAAGTTCAGGAAGCCTTGGAAGCTCCGGCAAACTTAATGGTCTCTCCTCTATTTTTTTACTTTTGAACAACCCCATTTTTATTATACTGCAATTTATATATTATACTAGAAGTATAGGTTTAAAAACTTTATTTTTTTATCATATTAATAAACTTTAAATTTTTATTCGGTAAAATTCCATATGGATGAAAAATTAATCAAAGAGGCAATGTTTAACGTCGGTGGGAAACCTGCTGAATCTTTAGTTGGCATTCTTGATGGGAAAAAATATACAAATGAATTCTTAATTGCAAAAAAATTGGATTTGACAATAAATCAAACAAGAAACATTTTATATAAACTTTCTGAGCAAGGAATGGTTTCATCAACCAGAAAGAAAGATAAGAAGAAAGGATGGTACACTTACTCCTGGAAAATTGAGGAATTGAGAGCTTTAGAATTTTTGAGAGGAATTCTTGATAAAAGAATTGAGCAGCTTCAAAATCAAATTAAGAATAGGGAAACAGTAGGGTATTATTCTTGCACTAAATGTAACATCGAATTCAATGAAGAAAATGCTCTTATTCAAGATTTCACTTGCCCAGAATGTGAAAGCATACTTGAACGCTCGGATAACACTAATGTTATTAAAGCATTTAAAAGAAATTTTGAAGAATTAGAGAAAAAATTGGGTATAATAAACAAAGATATTGAAGAAGAAAAAACAAGGCATCAGAAACAAAAAGACAGGGCTGTAAAAAAAGCTGTTAAATTCAAGAAAGAAGAAAGAATGAGAAAGTCTAGAGAAACAAGAGAAAAGAAAAAGAAACTTCTTAAGAAAGAAGAAAGAAAAAAAGCTCGTGAAGAAAAGAAGAAAGAGCCTAAATCAAAATCAAAGCCAAAAAAAGCTTCTAAAAAGGATTCTTCTAAAAAGAAAACTAAAAAAACTTCAAAAAAGAAGTAATTTTAAGTAAACTAATTTTAATTTAGACATGGGTAACTTTTATCTTAAAAAAAACAGAATTGGTTTTAAGCTTAGCGCAACAACCAGTTTGTTAATTGCGAATATAATTTGTTTTGTCATATTTTCAATTTTACTTTTAATAAATGAAAATTTTATTGATTACATCGCTCTTAAACCTTCAAATATATTTCAAGGAAAATATCTTTGGACTTTTTTAACTAGCATGTTCATGCACGGTGGATTTTTTCATTTGTTTGCAAATATGCTTTCTTTGATGTTTGTTGGTAAATTAGTTGAGAAAATTCTTGGCCCTAAAAGATATGTCCTATTTTATTTAGCTTCTGGTTTGTTCGCAGGGATTCTTTTTGTTTTATCTTCTTTGGTTTTAACTTCGGATTACAATACTTTCGCAGTTGGAGCTTCAGGTGCTTTGTTTGGATTCATTGGATTACTGATAATTTTAACACCTAATCTTCCTGTTTATGTAATGTTTATTCCAATTCCAATTAAAATGAAATATGCTGGTGTCGGAATGCTTTTTGGATTGTGGGCGATTTCTATCCTCGGAGGGCTTCCAGTAGGA
>JAKLIN010000006.1 GCA_022709585.1 Nanobdellota archaeon
AGAATCTTCTGGGGAGATAACTTTTTTATCTAAACCCGACTTTGTTGCACCTGGAGAGAAAATCTGTGCAGCTCAAGCTTCAGAAGATAAATTTTGGCAAGAAGTTTATGAAAATTATGACAAAGATATTCACTGTATAGATGAAAATCATATCTCTCTTTCCGGAACTTCTATGGCAACACCTCATGTTGCAGGAGCAGTAGCTTTATTAAAACAAAAAAACCCCCAATTAACTTCTGAAGAAATCAAGAACTCTTTAGCAGATTCATCTAAGAAAATCCTTCAAGGGCATTTTGTTAACTTAATAGAAGAGCAAATACTCTACAATATCCCTTTATTTAATCAGGGTTCTGGGAGAATAGATTTGCAAAGACTTTTAAAAAATATAGATTTAAATCTTTCTCTTAATGCTAAGCTTTCAGAAGAATCTTTAGGCAAGGTAAACTTAGAACTTTACATTGCTGGAGAAAATATAACTTCTTATTCTATTTATTATTACAATCAATTCTCTTCGGATGAAGATCCCGAACGAGAAGTGTGGGAAGAGATTTACTCCGAAGAAGTTTATGAAAAAGAATTTCCAATAATAAACCATTTAGAATTTGACCAAGAAAGATTCAACAACGGGTTTGCCTTGTTTAAATTGTCTGTAAAAAATTCATTGGACGAAGAATTTCAAGATTATGGATTCGTAAAAGAGATAAATAATTTCAAGATAGTTTCAGCTGGTGAAATAGAACAGCATTTAATAAAAGATGAAGAAAAATTCATAGTTTCGATTTCTCCAGGAATAGAATATCCCTTAGGGTACACCTTAAATTATGTAGTTCTTAACAAAGAGAACCCCTACCGTTCTACTAGAGATTTTGTGCCTTTGAAAAGAGGATTGATTCTTTCTCCCGGATTAAATGAAATAACTGTAGAGATCTCTTCTCTTCCTACGGGAAGACGTGAATTTGTTCTTTCTGCAAATTATTCCGAGACTCAGGAGATTAAAAGCAAGCCTTTTTCTGTAAGCGTCATCAAAGATCTTGGAAAAAATGGGAAAGTTTCTTTTTTGAACATTTCCGTCAGCGATTTTTTGCCAACATCTTTTTTGAGTGGAGAAAATGAAAAATACCTAGTTTTCCCTAAAGATGAAGGGAATTCTATCTCTTTTGGAGGCGGAGTACTTTCTTTCCCAGAAATAAATATAGGCGTACTTAAAAATGAAGAAGAGAAAAAAGAAATCGACGAAACATTCAAAGAAAGTAATTCTTATCTTCCTTGGGCAACTAAGCATGAAAATTATGTTCCTTTCTTAGAAGAGGAAAATTTAGCAATTTTTGACTTTATTTCTGTGAAACAAGAGGAAGACTCCGAATTCGTGAGCGATGTTGTTTTTGGAAAAATAAATTCAGAGGGAGTGTATCAAGATAACTGGCCCTATATTTTGGACTCGAAAGATTTTTTGAAATATATTAATTCTCAAAAAGAAATAATCCCCGGAAAAGATAAAGTTATGCTCTCCTTTGATAGCATAGACAGGGGTGTATACAAGCGAGCTTATGATTTCCAAAGGAAAGGCATCGGCGAGCCTCCTTCAGAAAAAGAAGTGGCATTGGCTTTAACAAAGAGAATCCTTTGGTTTGACTACTTTGGAAATCTCTTAAAGAGTTTGTCTTATAACTACTTTCAAGAAGAGGATATCTTAGAAGAAAACGAAATTCAAGGGAATGTAGGCCACGCTTCTATCTATTTTAATAATTCTCAAGAAGATTTCCTTTTAGTCTGTTCCAATCGATATTTGAGCATCAAAGAAGAGCCACCTTACTTACAAGATTTATCTGTTGAAATATTAAACTTAACTTCTGGAGAGATTATCCAATCCAAAAAGTTATATCCGAAAGAAGATGAAATTTTTGTTTCTGTAGTAAGCCCTCTTGCAATTAATTTAGGAAAAGAGACTATTTTTGCGTTGTCTTTAAGCAAAGCTAAACCCAATCCAGATTATTCAGAAGACTTTCCTCCAATTCCTCCTGAAAATCCAAAATATTTCTATTCCTCTGAATTAATTTTCTTAAATGAAAAATTAGAGATTATAAATAATTCTTTAAGTATTCAAGATAGAGTCGTTTATGGAGATTTAAAAATAACAGAACATAAAGGAAAAATTTATTTGATTCAGAACTATTTGCAATTCTATTATAGTGAAGAAGGGGAATCGATTTTTTATGATTTAGAAGGAGATATAATCTATCGTACAGAAGATTACGATCCTTTTGGGGTGATGCTTTTAGCAGATTTAAATAATGATAGCTCTTCAGAAGTAATTATTGGAGGTTCAGGAAAAGGAGGTTGGGTTTCTCCAGGAGATTCTTTTTTGGTGAAGATTTACTCTTTTAATGGAGAAAAAATAAAAGAGTTTGAAATTCCCCCCCTTGAAGATTATCCTAATCTGTTGGGGATTCAATTAGGTGACTATAATCAAGACGAAAAACTGGATTTAGCAGCCTTCCTAGAACATAGAACTATTCGGAGTCATTCTGATTCACAATTTTCTGATGTTTCCGAAGAAAAAAAATATCTTTATGTTTTTGATTTGGACGCTGAATACATTCCAGAAAATCTTTACAGCCCTTCTTTTTATGATGCTACTTTCAATGGATGTTACAAAAATTGTCAAGAGATTTTTAATTCTATTGAAACCCCCGTTTTAGATACAACTGCCCCAACTTACTCAAATGTTGAACAAAGGAATACAACTGCAGGACAATCAGCCACTTTTTCTGTTCTTTGGAATGACGAAACTTCTTTAATTCCAAATGGAGAATATATCTTTTCAACAAATAATTCAGGTAATTGGGTAAATGATACGCCTGTAAATTTCACCGCAACTCCAAGCTGGGCAAATATTACAAAGATATTAACTTCAACAGGAGGGATTGCAGTCGGATATAGATGGTATGCTTCAGATAACGCAAGTAATTGGAATTCTACTGCGATTTATTCTTTTGTTACAACTTCACCACCGATCATTAAAGACACAATTGCGCCAAAATATTCAAATGCAGGACATAAAGTAACCTCGAGTAGCACTAAAGGTTCAATTGTAAACTTTTATTCTTACTGGCAAGATGAAGTTTCTTTAACTCCAAATGGAAAATACATCTTCTCTTCAAATATTTCTGGTGTTTGGAGAAATGATTCGGCAATTAGTTTTTCAACAGCATCTAATTGGGCAAATATTACAAAGACAGTGAATTCCTTGGTTAAATCTTTTGGATATAGATGGTATGCCTCAGATAATTCAAGCAATTGGAACTCTACAGCAGTTTATTTAGCGAGAATTTCAGATATTGCTCCTCCAGAAGAGCCAGTAATTCCTGCTCCAGTTGAGCCTCCTGTTGAAGAGCCACCCATAGAAGAGCCTCAAATTGAGAACCCTCCCGTTGAGCCTCCTGTTGAAGAAAATCCAGCAATTCCACAAATAGACTTTGATCCTCCAACTTACATGAATGCAGTTCACTTGAATACCTATGCCGGGCTTCCTACGACATTTTCAATAACCTGGATAGATGAAACTTCTTTAACTCCTAACGGAGAATACATTTTCTCTACAGATAATTCTGGACAGTGGATCAATGATACCCCTGTTAAATTTGGAATATCTGGGTCCATAACTGTCGGAAAAAAAGCAGATGTTCTTGTAACCAAGAAATTAACCTCTCAGTCTGGAAAAACTGTTAATTATAGATGGTATGCTTCAGATAATGTAGGAAATTGGAAATCTACAGAAGCTTACTCTTTTGTTACAAGAACAAATCTAAGAAACATTATCGGTAGAGTTACCGGACAAATTGTTAAATTCTTCATAAGATAATTTTCATCGATTAGAAATCTTTAATAATCTTGTTCATTTCAAGGAAATATGGCAATAAGTGCAGATAAAAAAGTTGAATTAATAAAAAGTTTTGCAGAAGAAATTGTTAATGAAGAAGAGTTAAAAGAACTCTTGAAGACAAAAAAGAAAATTATTGCTTACGATGGATTTGAACCTTCTGGTCAGATTCATATCGCTCAGGGATTAATGAGAGCAATTACAGTAAATAAATTAACTTCTTTAGGAATTCATTTTAGATTTTGGGTTGCAGATTGGTTTGCAATGTTAAATAATAAATTAGGAGGAGACTTAGATAAAATAAAAATTGTAGGAGAGTATTTCATTGAAGTCTGGAAAGCTTGCGGACTGAATACCGAAAACGTAGAATTCATCTGGGCGAGTGATTTTATTAAAAAACATCCAGAATACTGGGAGACTGTTCTGAAAATTTCTACCAATGTGAGTGTTCAACGAGTGCTTCGTTGTGGGCAGATTATGGGCAGAGAAGAATGCACTAATAACCCTTCTTCTCAAATAGTTTATCCTTTAATGCAAGCCGCAGATATTTATCATTTAGAAGCAGATATTGCACAATTAGGAATGGATCAAAGAAAAGTAAATATGCTAGCAAGAGAAGTTTTTCCAAAATTAGGAATTAAGCCCCCTGTTGCAGTTCATCATCATATGCTTTTAGGATTACAATTCAAAGAATGTAACTCTCAAGGAATTGAAAGAAAAATTGCTTTGAAAATGTCTAAGTCTAAACCCGAAACAGCGATTTTTATGACAGATTCTAAAGAAGAAATACAAAAAAAATTCAATAAAGCTTATTGTCCAGAAAAGCAAGAAGAAGATAACCCTGTTTTAGAATATGCTAAGTACATTATCTTTGAAAAATTCTCCAAAATTGTAATCGAACGTCCTGAGAAGTTTGGGGGAAATTTGGAAATTAAAAGTTATGAAGAGCTAAAAGAAAGATACTCAAAAGGAGAGATACATCCTTTAGATTTAAAGAATACGATTGCGAAATACATTGATTTATGTTTAGAACCTGTTAGAAAACATTTTGAAACAAACAAGAAAGCAAAAGAATTATTGAAGAAAGTTCAATCTTTTAATAACGTTTAATTATTCTATCTGGTTTTAAATTCCACCACATCTAAATCTTTTAAGAGATGTTTTAACCCTACTTTTTGTCCGGCAAATTTAGAGCTTGGACCCCAAATCTTTGTTTCGCTTACTTTTTCAGAAAATCCTTTTAATATTTTTTCAGCAACATCTCTTACTGTAGAGCCAGGTTCAAGAATAACTGGCTTGTCGCGAGTTTTGTTGATATCTTTTCCAGGCTCTTTAAGATAAATTCTAATCTTATCAAAGCTTTTGAATATTTTCTCTTGCAATTCATCAAAATTTTCTTTAGTTTCTCCAGAAATCATCACAAAATCATATTTTTTTGATTGAAGTGTAGAAGAAATTTTTCTTATCTCGTTTGCTGAAAGAGTATCTATCTTATTGAAGAGGATTATTCTTTTTCCATAAGCTCTTTCTGTTTGTTTTTCAATTTCAGGAATTTGAGAAAGTTCTGTTATAAGAAAAAGAAGAGTGTCTGCAGAATTTACTAACCCTTTGTCATAGTATTCTGAACCTACCGCAGGAATTTCCATTATTTGTATATTTGTCCCCACGTAATGCATTATTCCTTGGATTGGTTGTTTGGTTGTAAAACCATAATGTGCAATTTCTGGTTTAGTGTTAGTAAGATTAGCGAGAAGTGTTGACTTTCCTGTGTTTGCAAATCCTACAATCACCGCTTGCATTTCTTCTTTTTTTATTCCCGATTTCTTTGCTCCTTTGCTGGTTTTTCTTGTAGACTCAATCTTTTCTTTAAGTTTGATATGCCTTGTTTTAAGATTAGCAAGCATTTTTTCACTGGATTTGTGCTTAGGGCATTCTTTTATCATTTCTTCTAAGCACTTAAGTTTCTCTTCATTGGTTTTAGCTAAGAAAAATTGTGCTTCTGCTTTCTTGTATTGTGGAGATTGATTTGTGGAAGCCATTTTGTTTTGGTTATCTGTTGTTGTCTTAATTACGACTTTAATTTTAACCCTCTAATATTTAAATATCTTTTAATTAAAAAATTTATGAAGCTAAATTCAACAAAATCCGGGCTTTCTAAAGAACAATTAATCAGCAAGATAATTGAAAAAAAAGAGTTTTCAGACTTGCCAATTGTGGACATTGAAAATGTTTTCAATAAACTCAACAAGCCTCATTATTCAGATGAAGAAAAAATCAAACTTTCTCGGGATATGTTAAGAAAGATTTTTTCTGGATTCAGCAGCCAAAAGATTTTTTCACTTAAAGACAAATCTCCAGAATGGCATTTAAGCAAGCATTTGTCTACTCGCGAAAGATTGCCTTATTTTTCAGAGATTTATTCTAAAATTTTTTCTGGATTGCCTAAAAAGATTAGTGTGATTGATTTGGGCGCAGGAATAAATGGATTAAGTTATAGTTTTTTTCAAGAAGCAGGATTCAAAGTGGATTATACTGCAGTGGAATCTGTTGGGCAACTTGTGAATGTGATGAACGATTTTTTTTCAAAAGAGAAAATTTCTGCTCAAGCCATTAAAATGAGCTTATTTGAACTGGAAAAATTAGAAAAGATAATCCAGAAAACTTCTACTCCCCGAGTCGCATTTTTGTTCAAAGTAATTGATTCTCTTGAAGCAGTTCAATCAGATTATTCTAAAAAACTAATTGAAATTTTAATGAACTCCTGCGAACGAGTAGTTGTAAGCTTTGCAACAGAAAGCATGATTAAAAGAACTAAGTTCAAAGCTAATAGAAATTGGATTATTGAATTTTTAGCTCAGAATTTTAAGATTTTAGATGATTTCAGTTTTGGAGGAGAAAAATTCTTTGTTATTGCAAAAAAGAAATGAAGTGCTTGGGGGATTTGGGAGAGATTTTAAAAACTAGAAAACCTTTTTTCATTTATGGCTAAAATTCAACGGAAAGTTCTTGAAAATGGAATGGTCGTTCTCTTTGAAAAAAGAAATCTTCCTGTTGTAAGTGTGGCTTTTGCTTCCAAAGCAGGGGGAATAAACGAATCTGTTTCTGAAAAAGGAATTTCTCATTACATTGAGCATATGCTCTATAAAGGAACACCTAAACGAGATGCAAAAAAGATTGCTGAAGAAATTGAAAAAAACGGAGGTGTTCTTAACGGGTTTACAGATGAAGATTTAACTGCATTTTGGTGCAAGATGCCAAGCAAACATCTTAGGACTGCATTGGAAGTTTTAGGAGACATGGTTCAAAATCCTGTTTTTGATGAAAAAGAATTGGAAAAAGAAAGGAAAGTTATTTTTGAAGAAATGAAAATGCGAAAAGACAATCCTGGAATTTATGTTTTTGATAAACTTGGAAGTTTGCTTTATGAACCTCCTTTTGGAATCTCTCTTATCGGAACAGAAAAAACAATGGGCTCGATTGATAGAGAAAAAATAATTGACAAATTCAAGAAATTGTATCAACCAAGCAATATGATTTTATGTGTTGTCGGAAAAGCAAACTTTAATGAGATTGTGAAATTTGCAGAGAAGAAGTTTTCTTCGAAAAAAGCAGAAGTTCCTAAGCAAAAAATTGTTGCAATAAATAAATCTCAAATTGAAAAGCGAACAGGAATTGATCAGGCAAATCTGGTTTTTGCATATCATGTTCCAAAAATAAAAGATAAAAAAATTTATGCTTCAATGGTTTTGAATACTCTTCTTGCAGGAGGAATGTCTTCAAGATTATTCACAGAGATTAGAGAAAAAAGAAACTTGGCTTATTCTATTCGCGGAGGTTTAGATACAGGAAAAGATTACGGACATGCTTACATTTATGTAGGCACTTCTAAAGAAAATGTTTCTAAAGTTAAAGAGCTTATAATTGAAGAATTCAAAAAAGTTGCTCAAGGCTTTTCTGAAAAAGAATTAGCTCAAGTTAAAGAGCAGATAATTGGCAATTACAAAATTTCCACAGAAGACTCTTACGCTCAAATGATTAATCTTCTTTACAGCGAGACTTTTGATAACATTAAGAACTATGAAAAATATGAAAAGTATATTTCTGAAGTTAAAATTAAAGAAATTCAAGAATTAGCTAAAAAAGCAATTGAAAAATACAGTTTCTTTGCACTTGTTCCTAAATAAATAATAAAATCAACTAAACTCCTGATTAATTAAATAGAATTAAAATTTTAAGATGTTTGTTGTAAAAGTTCCAGGAATTGATGGTTTGGGAAAAACAAATGGATGTGAAAAAGCAGGAAATGCTATTCTGAAATCGCTTTATGACATTAAAGTGAATGAGCAAGGAAAAAAAGTCGATGTGAAATCTTTGGATTTAGAAGAAATTCATTTGGACAATTCTAATCTTGAATTCACCAACGAATTAATTTATGAGAATTCTAAAGAGATGTTTGAAACTAAAGAAAGAACAATCTTTTTAGGAGGAGATCATTCTGTAAGTTATTCTCTTGTAAAAGCTTTTTTGGATTATTGTGCTGAAAACAAGCAGCTTCCTTTTTTGATTGTTTTTGATGCACATGCAGATTGCTTGGAAACTTTGCAAAAGCCAAAAAGAAAATTTCCAGAACATAGGGGTTGGTTAAGAGAGATTATTGAACTGGGTTTTCCAAGTCAGAATATTTTAATTGTTGGTGCACGCGCTTTTCAAGAGTCTGAGCTTGATTTTTTAAGAGCTAAAAAAATACAAATTCTTAACTTAAACAATGTTGTTGAAGATATTCAAGAAATGGGAGACATAATCACAGAATTCTCTAGAGGAAAAAATCTTTATGTTTCTGTGGATTTAGATGTTTTAGACAGAGTTTTTGCTCCTGGCACAAGTTACCCTGAAAATAGCGGATTTAGCAGCAGAGAATTTGTTTATTTACTTCAAAGAGTAAACAAAATAAAAAATCTTCGTGCAATTGATTTAGTGAATATTAATCTTAATCTAGACAAAACTCAAGAAACAGTTAATCTTGCTGCAAAAATTCTTTCTGAAATAATTTGAAGAATTAATATAATTTATAAATCGAATTTAATTTATCAAGATATGAATAAGAAATTAGCTCTTTTAATCCTCTCAGATATTTTAATTGTAAGCAGTTTCGGGCTCATTGGACCTATCTTTGCACTTTTTATTAATCAAGACTTAGCTGGAGGGGTTCTTTCTGCAGGAATTGCCACCGCGATTTATTGGGGAGTTAAATCTCCAATTCAGCTTCCTCTCTCAAAATATTTAATTGATAAGCACAAAAGAAAAACACAGTTGTTATTGATTGGGACTTTTTTGATAATCACTGTTCCTTTAATGTATGTGCTTGCTGAAGATGTTAAATTGATTTTCTTAGCACAGGCAGTTTATGGTTTTGGAACAGCTTTAGCTTACCCTTCTTGGTTTAGTTTGTTTACAACTTACATGGACAAAAAGAAAAAAGGATTTGAATATTCTCTTTGGAGCACCAGTATTGGTTTAGGCTCTGGAGCAGCTGCATTTTTTGGAGCAAGTATTGCAAAAGCTTTAGGTTTCCGTCCGTTATTTCTTGTTGTTGGAGCAATTGCCTTTGCAGGATTTTTAATCCTGATCGCATTAGACAGAGTTGAAAATAAAAAAATTTCTCAGGGAGAAGAATCAATAAAAAATAAAAGCAAGGTGCTTAATTTCTCTAAAATTAAAAAATAAAGCTTATTTTTTAATTTTATTCTGGAGAATAATCCTGTTCAGACAATTTGAAAACATCTGCTTTTTTCCCAATAACTTTTTGTAATTGTTCTTGCGAAGCATTAACAATATTTTTTATTGTTTTAAACTCTTCAAGAAGTTTTTTTGCTGTTTTCGGGCCTATTCCAGGAAATCCCTCGATAATAAACTGAATTTGCTCGTTTTTGTTTAAAGACTTTCTAGAAATATTTAATGAGTTTTCTTTTTCTTTTCTCTGAAGCATTGTAAAAATAAATCTTGCAGTGTCTTCTGGATTTTTTGTAAATAAAATTGGAATTTTATGTTTAATTAAAATTGAAATTAAGAAACCTCTTATCGAATTCGCATGAACTCCTGAATTACAATTATCTGAGTAAAGTTCTTGTTCGTAAATTCCTTCAATCACTAACAGGGGAGACTCATACTGTTTTAATCCTTCCAACTGAGAAATTAGCCTTTTATTAATCATTGAAGAAATAAAGTCTGAAACTGTTTTTCTTTCAATAGCGATTCCATTGGCAAGATAATCTGCCACTTTCAACTCCTTGAATTCAATTTCCACTCCAAGTTTCAAAAGATTTGCTGGAACAAATGAATTCTTTTCTCTGTAATCAACAATTACCTTTGGAAGTTTGATTTCTTCGTATTGTTCTTTTTTCTTGGAAAAAATTTGCAGAAAGTTTGAATTTTCCATAGCGCTTTGATTGTAGTTGAGTTTAATTATATTTTTATAGTCTAAAAAACTGAAATTTTCTGTGGCAAGAATAATTGGCAAAGGATATACGTTTGATGATGTTTTGGTTACTCCTAAATATAACAAAGTTGTTTCCAGAAAAGACGTTGTCTTGAAAACACGAGTCACAAAAAATCATTTTTTAGATATGCCTTTAATCGCTTCAAACATGGATACTGTCTGTGAAACAACGATGGCTATTGCTTTTGGAAGAATGGGGGGATTGGGCATTTTGCATAGATTTTGTTTAATTGAAGAACAGTGTTCCTGGGTGAAAGAGGTAAAAAAAGCAGGCTTGATTTGCGCAGCAGCTGTTGGTTTAAAAGATTTAGAACAAAGGGTGAGTGCTCTTGTTGAAGCAGGAGTTGATATACTTGTTTTAGATGTTGCGCATGGGCATTCTAAATATGTTGGAAATGCTTTGGACTGGATTAAATTAAATTATCCCAAAGTTGATGTGATGGTAGGAAATATTGCAACAAAAGATGCTGCAGAATATTTCATCAGCAAGGGTGCAGATGCATTGAAAGTTGGAATTGGGCCTGGTTCATTATGCACAACAAGAATAATGACTGGTGCAGGGGTCCCTCAGCTGACTGCTATTATGGATGTTTATGAAGCAACTCAAGGAAGAGTCCCTATTTGCGCAGATGGGGGAATAAGAATTCCTGGAGATTTAACAAAAGCAATTGGAGCAGGTGCGGACACAATCATGGTTGGAAGCATTATTGCAGGAACAGAAGAAACTCCTGGAGAAATTATTGAAGATGAAAATGGAAAATTCAAAATTTACAGAGGCATGGCAAGTTATGAAGCAACAATCAAAAGATATGAGATGGATGGAAAAAAGAAAGATGAAATAATCAGTGTTGAAGGAGAAAAAACAAAAGTAAAATTCAATGGACCTGTTGAGCCCATTCTGAAAAAATTCCTAGGTGGTTTAGCTTCTGGAATGACTTACGTTGGAGCAGACTGCATTGAGAAGCTAAAAGGCAAAGCTGATTTTATTGAAGTTAGCAATGCAGGATATATTGAAGGAACAGCTCACAAGTTTCGCGAGATGAATAAAATTTGACTTTTTATCTTATCTAATTTTTGATTTATTATTCTAACTTGTCCAAAGTTGTTTGTTTCTCTTCAGAAAAAATATCTAATCCGTTATTCATATCTTTTTTAATTGAGTCTATTGCTGTTTGCATCTTTTTCTCTCTAGCTCTAGAAACATAATAAAAAGATTCATCTCGCGTTGCTTTAGTTATCATAATCATTAATTTTCCTGGCTGAAGTCTTGCGGTTCTTCCTGCTCTTTGAATTGTACGGATTGCAGAAGCAACAGGTTCGTAAAATATCACAACACTGACTTCAGGTATATCCAATCCTTCTTCTCCAATCGAAGTTGCACAAAGAACATTTAATTCTCCAGAAGAAAAATCAATAATCATTCTTTTTTGCTCTTTTTGGCTTAATCCTTCCCCTTTCTTTTTTGCTTGCCCAATAAATACGCCTGCTTTAATTCCGGATATCTTATTAAGAGTTTTTGAAATTTGTAAAGCAGTGTCTCTGAATTGAGAGAAAACAATTATTTTTGCAGAATGGTTTTTTGCTTTTTCAAGTTCAACTATTTCTGCAAGCTTGCTTATTTTCGGATGCTCAATTTCTTTTTTCAAAAGCTCTGCAGAACGAATGAACGCAAGATTCATTTCTGGGCGTTTCATTAGTTGCTGAACTCCCTTGCTTTTCATTTTCGCAGCTTGGTCAAATAAATCTGCTAAGTAATCGTGAAACCCTTTGAGCGTTTGAGTTTCAAGAAGTTCAATTGCATGCTGCAGCTTAATCGCGCTTGCGCAAGAGGAAGCGCCTTTCATCACATTGAAATTTTTATTGCCTTTGGAAAGCGAATTCATAATTCTTTTTTGAAGAAGAATAAGATTTGTTTTTGTTGGAGCTTCAAATAATAAATGCCGAGATTTAAGTTCATCAATATACAAATCATTAACTTGTTTCATCATTCTTCGCATTTCTTCAATTTCTGGAGGAAGCTCAACAATAACTTTTTCGAATTCTCTTTCTTGCAGATTATGTTTCACATCCTCGCTTTCACGTGTTCTAAGTTCAACTTCCTCTATTGAAAGTGTTTTGCAAATTTCTTTTATTTTAGAAACTTCGCTTCCCGGAGAAGCTGTTAATCCCAAAATTCTTGGATGTTGTGCGGTTTCTTTATATCTTTGAGCAACATAAGTGTAATCGTAATTCTTTATGCATCTATGAGCTTCATCTTCAATTAAAAGGCAAACGTCGCTTAAATCATAAAGCTTTTTTTTCAAGTCATTCGCAATGCATTGAGGCGTTGAGAAAATTATATCTGCTGTTTTCCAAATCTTTTTCCTTTGCTCTGCTTTAACTGTTCCTGTGAATAATTGCAAATCTCCAAACAAATCTGATAAATGAGAAGTGAAAAAATTGAGATGCTGTTCTGCTAAGGGGCGGGTGGGTGCTAAAAATAAGACTTTTTCTCCTGGAAATTTTTTCATTCGTTCAATCGCGAGCATTAATGCAATAAGAGTTTTACCTAATCCTGTTGGAAGCACAACCAAGCAATTTTTTTCAATGCAGCTTTCCAATATTTTTTGCTGATAATCCCTGGGAGTTATGTCTTTTAGAAATTCCATTTTATTTTACACTAAATTTAGATTATAAATATGCTGAAAAAGAATCCAATGAAAACAAGAGCAACCAAAAAGCTCCAAAGAAGCAGGTTTCCAAAAAAGATTTTATTTCCATCCAAGCTGGAAATAGGGATTAAATTAAAAAAAGCGTAGTAAACATTGATTCTTGAGAATTCAGGAAATCCAAAGAGATATCCTATCACTGCTAGGAATAAATTCATTAGTATTCCTGACGCAGCGATGTACCCAATTTCTTCTTCAGCCATGGATGAGAATTTGTAAAGTCCGTGCCTTCTCGCAGCTTTGTATTCTTCCGGCTCTGTATCAAAAACTAAAGAAGCCATCCAAACAAAGATGTTTATTGGGAAGAAAAACATCTTGAAAATCAAAGGAATAATAACTCCAGAAGGAATTGGTTGAGTGAAATGAAATGATTTTTTGAATCCGTATTGGTATGTTTCCCAAATTTTTACATTAATTTTGGCATCAAAAAAATAAGCAACCACTTTTTTAGTTAGAACGTTTAAAAAAATAGAAATTGTTAAAGACAAAAACAACACAAGATAAACATTTCTTCCTCCGAAGGGGTTCATCAAAAAAGAGATAATTACAGATACTAGCAGGATGCTTAGGATTTCTTTAAGATTAAACATAGCTAAAGCAATCAAGAGATTTTTATAAATTTATTCTTTAATCTTTTTGAATTCCATCCTCGTAAAGGTTCAAAAATTCGAGGATTATATTAAACATTTATAGATAACAAATAACGGAAAAGTATTTAAATCGTTTAGGTTAATTTAATTTATGAAAATCAAAAAAATCACAGAGGTTTTAGGCGTAAAAGTTTATACTGATTCTGGGGATTATTTTGGAGAAATTGAAGAAGCAAATCTTTATGAGAATAAGGTTGATGGCTGGAAAATAAGGGTTGGTGGAGGCATCGCTTCTTTAATAGGGGGCGCTAAGGGAGTTATAATTCCTCACCAGTTTGTTAAAGCTATGAGTGATATTATCATAATAAACTCTTCAGCATTACCAAGTCCTTCTGAACCTGGATTTGAAGAAATGACAGAAGATTTAATGTAAACATGGCTGACTTAACATTATTCTTGCAGCACGAGTTATTTACAAGATTCTTGCTTCCTTTTTTACTTGTTTCTTTAATTGTATTTGCTATCCTAGAAAAAACAAACCTTCTTGGAACAAATAAACAACAGATTAACGCTCTTATTTCCTTTGTTATAGGATTTATTTTTGTTGGAGTTGCCTGGCCTGCTTTGATGGTAAGCAATTTAATGCTTTTCTTAGGAGTAGCAGTGGTTATCATATTTGTTGTTCTATTAATTTGGGGTTCTGTTATGGGCAAGGGAACTTTAGAAGTAGTTTTTGGTACCGCAGAAAAACCAATGAAATGGGCAGCACCAATTTTATTGATTGTAATTCTCTTGGTTGTTGCTTATGCTAGTCTTTGGGCAGCAGGAGTGAAACTCGATGAAATCTTTATTAATCCTTTATTCAAACAAGCAGGCAGCGAAGCAATTTGGGTTAACATCGGCTTTGTTGTAATTATTGCTTTGGCTCTTGCCTTGGTTTTAAGAAAGACGGGTACCGGCTCAGGCAATTAATTAAGCAGTTAATTTAGAAACATATTTAAATAATAATTCATAAAATTCAGTTATATGATTCAAGAGGTATTTTTTTTAGCAAGTTCTGCTGTTTCTAATCCAGGAACTTCAATAAATCTCTTCTTAGAGAATGCAGGATTTTACAGTTATATCCTTCCTTTCTTGCTTATCTTTGCATTAGTTTATGGAATTCTTATTAGATTAGATTTGTTTGCGAGCAATAAACCTGTAACGGCAATTATTGCTGTTTCTGTCGGGCTTTTAGCATTACAGTTCGGGACTGTTTCAGATTTCTTTTCTAAAATTTTTCCTCAAGTAGGGGTAGGATTGTCTATACTTTTAGGAGTTTTAATTTTGGTTGGCGCGTTTATTGATAAAAGGCAACAATGGATTCTGTATATTCTTCTAGGCGTTGCAACAATTATTGCAGGATTTGTAATTTATCCTAATTTCAGAGAAGCTTTTGGAATTGCTTCAACCGGCTCATCTTATAATACGGGTGTTATCTTCGGATGGATACTGATTGTAGTTGTTGTGCTGGTTGCAATGTTTGCAGCATTCGGGATTAATCCTTTTAAGGCTCGTGAGAATGCCCTCCCATATAATCCCTCAGTAACTCATTCTCAAGTTGAGGGGAATAACGCAAATCCCGCTCATTAGTTAATAATTAATTTAATTTTCTAAAAATCTTTTTAAAACTTTAAATCGAATCTCAAAATTAGTCTCTTCTTTTCAATCTGGAACTAGAACTAGTTTTATCTGATTTTTCCAAAGAACGCTCTGTTAAATTCATTAACGGATTTAATGTCTTACTAAAAGATTCTTGCATCATAGACATCTCTTTTTTTATTGATTCTAAAGTATTTCCATAAGAGCCAACTTTGTCTAAAATCGCAATTTGCAATTTGTCTAGCACAAAATCAATTCTCTTAACTCTTTCTGAAATGTAATCTATCTTTGTTTGAGCAAGTGTTTTGAATTCTTCTAAATCCTCGATTTTCCTTTTTAGTTCTGCAGTTTTTTCCGCAACAACTTGCTGTGAAATATCAATAAGAGTTTCTGTATTTGTTCCAGGCATATATCCCCCATATCCTCCTTGAGCAGGAGCATAAGCTTCTGGAGCATAAGTTTCTTGTTGAGGTGCAGGCTCATAAACTTCTCTTGGAGAATAATATTCTTGTTGTTGTTCGGCAGGAGGCTCGTACATTCTTGCAGGGATATATTCTGAAGGTGATTCTTCTGGAGAAGCAGGAGCTTCTGTTCTTCTGTCTGGAAGAGAATAAAATTGTTGAGAAGAAGCGTCTTCTGCATCATTTTGAGGGGGGATTAGTTCATTTCCTCCTCGTATTCCGCTTACTGCTGCTTTTATGCTTGCTTGATTTAATGCATCGCTGATTGATTTTGGAGAAACCCCTTGCTCTCTTAAATTATAAATTATATCCTCGTCATTCATTCCTTCGTCTCTCATTCTAGTCACTTGTTCTAATGTTCCCATTTAATTAACACCTCTTCTTTCTAATGGTTGAAACATTCTTGCTTGTTTAATTAATATTTCTAAGTCTTCCTTTCTGGCAAATCGCGAAATTTCTCCAGATAATGTTTCTAAAAAAGATACCATCCTGTTAATTTCTTGTTTAACGATTTCCATGTCTCTTTTCAAACTTAAAATGTCCTGTTTTGTTTTTTCACGGGATTCAATAAGATTTTTTCCTACTAAAATCAATTGATTCTTCAACGCTCTTTGTTTTTCTTCCAAATCTGCAAGCCCTACTCTAATTTCCTGCACATCTGGGAATTCTGTTTGCTTGTTCACCTTATTTAAAAAATGTTCAACTAGTTTAAAATTGTTTTGTTTGCTCTTGTTTAAACAATAAAGTTTTAAATTCAAACATCTTAAAGTATTTATGGAATTCGGTGGAGAAACGCCTCTGTATTCTCATCAAATTAGAAGAGAGGGAGGAGAAGATGTTTTGTATGTGAATTATTTAGGCGCGCCCTTTGTTCCAGATTTGGCAGGCTCTGCTGAAGTAATGGAAAGAACAATGGACGCTTTAATAGAAAACCCAAATGTTTCCAGAATTGTTTTTGTTCAGCAAAAGAATTATAATTACGATTTCAAGGAAACCTCTTTTCTTTTGGAATTAGCCCAGCTTTATGTTTACTTAATTAAGCAAGAACAAATTTTATCTCCAGAAAAATTATCCGCTATGCAAGAACAAGTTTATTCTCAAAGATACAATCAACTGTTCTCTTTTTTATATCTCTTAAAAAGAGACCCAATCTTAGCTTATTTGAATCTTGAAGATTTAATTGTTCAAGCGAAAGTAATCTTTGAAAGAATTGAAAAAGAAAATCAATCCTCCCAGGGAAATTATATACGGCTTCTTGAAAAAATTTTTAACTTTTTAGAATCCACTAAATTTGTCAGAGAATTTAAGCCTCATGTTCAAAATTATGTAAAAGGGACTAGGGATATTTATTACAAAATTTTCAAGCCAGATGTTATTCCTAACTTTACTTTCACCCGTCTGGTTTCTGAGCTTCCTGAAGACGCAGAAATAGTCGACCAGTATCAAATTTCAGGGGGAGAATATGATGAATCTTTAGTCACAATTTTAAGAAATCAAAATGATTCCAAACTAATTTATCATTTAGTGCCTCCGGAAAACACTCTTAGCGAACCCCAAAATCTTCTTTTGAATTTAGCTAAAAATGTTTTAATTGAGCATCAGCCAAGAGCAGAAGAGTTTACAGACACAGAAAGAACAAGGCATGTTTTCTTTAATATTTCTCGAGATTTACTTCAAGATTTAGCGCAAACTAAAAAGATTTCTTTGAAGTATTCTGATTTAAACAAATTGGCAACAATCCTCGTCAGGCACACAATCGGATTCGGAGTCATCGAAGTTCTGCTTCAAGATAAAAAGATTCAGGATATTGTTTTGAATGCGCCAATTCCTTTAACTAAAATTTTCTTAAGGCATCAGGATTATGAAGAATGCTCTACGAATGTTCTTCCTAGCCAAGAAGAAGTTGATTCTTGGGCAGCTAAATTCAGAATGATTTCTGGAAGGCCTTTAGACGAAGCAAATCCCATTTTAGATACTCAACTGGAAATTGACAAACTCAGAGCTAGAATTGCAATTGTTCAGCAGCCCCTTTCTCCTTCGGGAATTTCTTATGCAATTAGAAAGCATAGAGAAGAGCCTTGGACACTTCCCCTTTTTATTAAAAATAGAACATTGAATGCGTTTGCCGCAGGCTTGCTTAGTTTTCTTATTGATGGGGCCAGAACAATGCTTATTGCAGGAACAAGAAGTTCGGGTAAAACTTCTTTGCTTGGAAGCTTAATGCTAGAGATTCTGCCTAAAACAAGAATTATTGTTATTGAAGATTCATTGGAGCTTCCTTTAGATGCTTTAAGAAAATTAAATTACGATGTGCTTAGAATGAAAGTGCGTTCTGCATTGCTTAAATCTACAACAGAAGTATCTGCTTCAGATGGAATTAGAACTAGCTTAAGACTTGGAGATTCCTCTTTAATTATTGGTGAAGTTAGAAGCGCAGAAGCAAAAGCTCTTTATGAAGCAATGAGAATTGGTGCACTTGCAAATGTTGTAGCAGGAACAATTCATGGAGCTTCTCCTTATGATGTTTTTGACAGAGTTGTAAATGATTTGAATGTTCCAACAACAAGTTTCAAAGCAACAGACATTATTGTCGTTACAAATCCGATTAAGTCTGCAGATGGACTTTCTTCTAAAAAAAGAGTCTTGCTTGTAACAGAAGTCAGAAAGCACTGGACAAAAGACCCTCTCCTTGAAAAAGGATTTGTTGATTTGTTGAGATACAATGTTGAAAAAGACGAGCTCGAGCCAACAGAAGATTTGATTAATGGAGATAGTGAAATAATAAAGAATATTGCATCGAGTGTTAAGGGCTGGGCGGGAAATTGGGATGCGGTTTATGATAATATCCTTTTGAGAGCTAAAATAAAACAGGAAATTGTGAATGTTGCTGAAATAACAGGCAATGAAAAATTGCTTGAAGCTAAATTTAATGTTCTTGCCAATCAGGTTTTCCATAGAATTTCCAGCGAGGTTAGAGAGGAATTTGGACTTCCTTATTCCGACAAAGTTTTCCCTCTCTGGCAAAAATGGCTTAATGAAGAAATAAAGAAAAACTAATCTTAAATTATAGGAAACTTTATATATTTCTTTGGATTTTTTCAAGTATGAAACCCAATAAGAAAAAAAGATTGGATAAATCTTTAGTACTGGCTTGGCTCGCAATAATCAGCTATGTCATCGCTTTGATTTTCATTTCTGTAAGTATCACAGGAAATGTTGTTGGAAATTCCAGTGTTCCAGACAATTCAAGAACAATTAGCGTTGGAACATTCTTTTTAGGACTTTGTTTTAGCTTTTTCTATTTCAGAACAAAGAAGAGATAGCTACAAAGATTTATTAATTGTTTTTACATTTTTTAGAACATTAAAGAGGTAGTTAAATGTCCACTCCAAATCATAATTCCCCTAATGTTGATGAAATTCTTAAGAGATATGGGAGAAAAATTGAGAAGCAAATAAATTCTTCTTCTGCGCAAGTTTCTTCAGTTATTCAGAATAGCAATTACAGCAAAGTTTATTCCAAGTTTAAGGGTGAAATGGCTCCGGAATGGTCTCGATATGAAAAATGGTGTCACAGCTTGGGAAATATAGTCAAAGTAACTGTTTCAAAAAAAGATGATAAGGCTATTCGAAAACATTTGGAAATCGCCCACTTAGATGTTGAACCCTGGCAAGCAGCAACTTTGAGCTTGATGGTTTTCATTTCTGTTTTCTTTCTAGGAATTTTAACTTCTTTGGCTACTTTTTTGATTAATGGAGATTTTCCTGTATCCTTTTTCTTCTTGAGCGTAGTAACTTCTCTTTTTTTGTATTATTATGTTGGAGGTTTTCCTGAAAGATTTGCCAACAAATGGAGATTGAAAGCCTCTTCTCAGATGGTTCCCGCAATTCTCTATGTAGTTGTTTATATGAGGCATACACCTAATCTGGAAAAAGCAATAGCTTTCGCTTCAGAGCACTTGGATTACCCTCTTTCTTTAGATTTAAAAAAAGTTTTTTATGATGTAGAAATCGGGAGATATTCAACAATCAAAGAAAGTTTAGATGAATACTTGGAAGTGTGGAGAGATTATTCCCCTGAATTTATTGAGGCTTTTCATTTAATTGAAAGCAGTTTATTTGAGCCTAGCAATGATAGAAGAATTGCAATTTTGGAAAAAGGAATTCAGGTTGTTTTAGACGGAGTTTATGAAAGAATGCTTAAGTTTGTTCATGAAGTGAGAAGCCCGATACAGAATACTTACATGCTTGGAACAGTTCTTCCTGTTTTAGGATTAGCTTTGCTTCCTTTAGCTTCGGTTATGGTTCCAAATTCTATTAAAGCAAATCAAGTGTTTATGCTTTACAATATTATTATTCCTTTTCTAGCTTTCTTTTTAATGAGCAAATACATGATGATGCGTCCAGGAGGATATGGTGAGACAAGTTTGCTGGAAAGAAATCCTCTTTACAAAACTTTCAATGACAATAAGCATTATGTGAAAGCATTTTTGATAGCTTTTCCTTTAATCTTTCTAGGATTGCTGCCTCTGATATTCCAATTTACACCTCTGCCAGAATGGTTGGGAATTCAAAAAGATTTCACTCTTGCTCAAATGCATTTAGGAAAATCTGAAACAGAATACTTTTTTGGATTCAGTCAGAATGACGAAGGAAAATTAACAGGCCCATTTGGAATTGGTTCTGCTTTATTGGGAATGTTTCTGCCTCTGGGAGTCGCTTTGTTTTTTTCTATTTCTTACAAATCAAAAACTAAAGAAATGATTATTGAAAGAAAACGAACCAGAGAACTGGAAAAGGAGTTTAACAGTTCTTTGTTTCAATTAGGCAATCGACTTGGAAATGGAATCCCTCTTGAACTTGTTTTTGGAAGAGTAGCCGAATCTTCTAAAGGATTGAAAACTGAAGATTTTTTCAAAAAAGTAAGTCATAATATTCAAAATTTAGGAATGAGTGTTGAAAGAGCTTTATTTGATTTGAAACAAGGCGCTTTGAATTATTATCCTTCTGAGATGATTTCCACCAGTATGAAAGTTTTAGTTGAAGCTGCTAAAAAAGGATTAACAATTGCTGCAGTTAGCTTAATGAGTATTTCAGAATATGTAAAAAATATAGGAAAAATCAATGATAGGCTTAGGGATATGCTTGCTGAAACAGTTTCAGATATGAAAAGTAATATGACTTTCTTGACTCCTTTGCTTGCAGGAGTTGTTGTGGGTTTGGCAACAATGATTTCTGCGATTTTAGGCAAGGTAAGCATTATGAGCAATTTAACTGGTGAAGAATTATCTGGAATGGGTTCGGTTTTAGAAATGTTGAATGTAAATAACATCATTCCTCCCTATTATTTACAAATTGCAATTGGAATTTATTTAATTCAAATTATCTTTATTTTGACAGACACTTTAGTTGTAATTGATGCAGGAGAAGATAAATTGGAAAAAGTTAACAAAATTGGAAGAAATTTGAGTTCTGGAATAATATTCTATTTTATTGTAGCTTTCTTTTCAACAATTGTTCTTTGGGTTTTAGCTTCTTCAGTTTTATCAACAATGTAAATCAGCAATGCAACTTGCTTGTTTTTGTTGAAAACCTTTATTAATCTGTTAATTTTATTAATAAGATGAAGAAAAGAGGCATTGTTCCGGCATATATAATCTATATTTTAATTGCTTTAGCTATTCTTTTACTTGTATCGCTTTCAATTGGCATGATGAGAGAATCTGGGCTTGATTGGATTGGAAAAATAAAAGGAGCGTTTAATGGATTAGGATGAGCGAATTAGCAATTGATCAAACAACGAAATTTATCCTGTTTATTTTGGTTTTCGCAATCGTTATTGGGTTTGCAGGTTATTTTTTTGTAACTCGTGTTTTTCCTTTTTTTCAAGGATTCATCTTTCCAGAAGATACAGAAAAGGAAATTGATTTAACCACCCCTGAAATTCCTCCTGAAGAGATCCCAAAATCTGACCCCGAGATTAAATATGTTTTTTTAGATATATCTTTTACTCCCAATCCTATTAATACGCTAGGCGTTCAATCTATTTCGAATTTAAGAGCTAACTGTAACGTTTATTCTTTAGAGAATTCTCCAAAGATTAACTGTGGAAAAGAGATACCTTCTGGGTTTAGATACAATCAATGTAGTGCAAAATACCCCCAGGGTTCTAAGGTAATTTTAAAAATAGCTTGTGATAATCAAAAACTTTCGCAGGTTCAACTTCCTTCAACAGATGGATTTACTTTTGTTCCTTATTTTATTGATTGGTATCTGGATTCACGAAGCACTAAAAAAACAATATGTTCAGGAGATGCAAATCTTCCCGAGGGCAACATTTGTGAATTCACATTAAGTGAATATTCTAAACTAACAATTAAAGAATCTAGCCTCATAAGTCCCTCTCCATGAAAAACAAAAAAGGATTTTTTTTAGCAGAAGAAACGATTAAGATAATAACTTCTGCAGTTGTTATCCTGGGATTGGTAGCACTTCTCGTAGCAATTTATTTTGGAATTGCTTCTGGCAATCGTTTGAAACTATCTCAAGCAAAAGATTCTATTCAATTTTTTGAAAATCGTCTTAAATCTGGAGCTGAACAGATAGAGTTAATCAGCCCGACTAAATGGTGTTTGGTCCAATGGCCAGGGCCAGATAATACTGAAGTTCCTACTCAATGCTCAAACAAAAGATGGGAATCTTGTTTTTGCATACAAAAAACTAGAACAGATACTAACTCTCCTGGCGCATGTGTGGAAAATAATCAAGGGTATGTTTTAGGCGAGATTCAAGATTTTCACATAGCCACCACGATTATTTCCGCTCCTCAGGCAAGTCTTAAAGTCCGTTCAGTTTGTATAGACTCCCCAATTATTTTAGATATAAATTTAGATAAAACTATAACCTTACACAAACAGTAAAATGGAATTAGAAATTTTAATGAAATATTTGACTTGGATTATTTTTTTCGGAGTAATTTTGTTTGGAGCTTACTCTTTACTTAATCGAATTGGAGTTTTATAAAAATGAAAAACAGAAATAATCTCAACAAAAGAGGAGAGCTTACCACAGACCAGATTGTATTAATTGTTATCTTAATCTTAAGTTTTTCCGTGATAATTCTTTTTATTAATCGAGTAGGCCCAGATCAGACGGCAGATAAACAAATCTGTCGTTCGTCAGTTGTTTTAGCTGCTCAAAAGAATTTGCTTGGAACTCTGGCTCAAAGTGGAATTAATTGTAAAACTAACTATCTTTGCATTTCTTTTAAAGAAGATTGTAAAGGGATGGAAGCTTCTCAAAAAGAGATAATAGGAAAATCTTATGCAAAGCAGGAAGTTTTAAGAGTCATTGTAGAAGAGCTAGCAGACTGCTGGCAGATGTACGGCGCAGGTGTTTTAAATTATAAATCTAACCAAGGAGCAAATGCTAATACAGACAATTATTGCGCAGCGTGCACTAAAATAGAGTTTGATTCTCAAATAAGAAACGCTCAACTTTCTCCAATCACTTACCGTGAATTTTATAATTATCTTAAGAGAGTTAATATCCCTTCTGGAACTAAAACTTATTATGACTACTTCTGTTATCAGCCAGTTTTATCAAATCCCAACGCAATTTCTTCTGAAAAGTGTATATTCGAGGTGAAAGATCCTGGCGCAGAATTTTTAGATGAAGAGATGATTTCTTCTTATTACGATTCTTATTACATCATTCAAGGGCTAAGAGATTTTTCTACTCCTTATGAATGGGGAGTCAATCTTTTTAGTCCTGGCAACCCTGCTCTAGATTTTATGCCAAATCTTGAGATTTACAATGTTAATGATCCTGAATTCCAGAACTTGAAATGCGAGTTTATCACCAAAGCAGCTTAGCTTATCTGAGATTTCTAAACATTTATTAATTAGTTTTTATTTTTTTAATTATGGTTTTTGTTTTCCTTAAAAAGGATAAAAGAGGAGTGAATTTTCTTATGGGAAACATTCTTTTTATTATTCTTAATGTGACTTTCTTAATGATACTTGCTTTGTTTGTTTATTCTAAATCTTCTAGTCTTTCTTTTTATGAAGAAATCTACGCTAAGAAAATTGCTTTATCTTTGGATTATGCAAAGCCAAATATGATTATAGAATTAGACCTGAAAGAAGTTTTCAATAAAGCTCAAAAAAAATTAGGAGAAGAGGGGGTTCAAAACGCAATAAATATTCAAGGAAATCAAGTTACAGTTAGATTTAGTAAAGGCACCAAGGGATACTCTTATCCTTTCTTTAATGATATTTCTATTGACAGCAGTTATTGGCATATTGATAAAGACGGTGTTTATGTAATTGTTACAGGAGATTACAATGAGGAATAAAAAAGGTTCAGAAAAAACTCTTTCAGTGTATTGGTTTTTGATTTTAGGAATTGTTGCAGGGGGCATCTTTTATTTGGTAGCTATTTTTTATGGAGCGCCATACAATTTCAGGTACTTAGAAAGAGATGTTTTAATGGATAAAGTTGCAGACTGTTTGGTTCCTAAAGGATATATCCTGCCAGACGTTGTTCTTGCAGAAGACAAAGGATTGAATAACGAGAATTTTTTGGAGAAGTGTCACCTTAAATTTTCTTTTGAATATCAAAAAGAAATAAATGAGCCTGTGCAATATTTTGTTGGTGTTGAAGTTTTTTCAGCAGATTCTTTGAAAGAATATTATCAAACATTTGTTCCTTCAAAAAATTCAGATGAAGACGTAGATTTAGCGCAAGAAAAGATTCAAACGATTCTTGAAGAAGAGCCAATCAAAGAAATATTTGTAGGAAACCTTAATCTTAGGAGTGTTAGTGAATTAGAGCGAAATTCTCAAAGAAACTCTCGTATTTTGTATGCTGTCAGCGAAGAAGGGCATTTTTATTTAATTAAAATTTCTGCAATAGTGGGGAACTTCAAGAAAAATGAATAATCTAAAAAATAAAAAAGGGCAGGTTGGAGAAGGGATGACTTGGTTTGTAGCAACACTAGTAATCGTTGTTTTTTTAGTTATCTCTTTGGCAATAACTAAAGTCATTACAACAGGCAAAATTAAAACATTAATCTATGATCCTGCTACAGATTTAATCGTTCAAAAATCCTTTACCGGATTATTGCTAAGTCAAGGAAAGAACTCTGAGACAATTTTTGATGAATTAAAAAAAGAAGAGCTTTCTGGTAAGGGCATTAAAGAACTGAATGAAGTGAGAGTAGCTAAGCTTCTGAGTGCGACTTCAAAAAGCATTTTTTCCAATCAAGATTTGAAACCCGAGCTGGAGATTGTCACCTATCTATCTGATGTTGCTGAAAGAGATGCATTAAGCCAAGATAGCATTTGTAGCAGAACTATAACGGAGTCAAATTATCGACAAGGGCAGGGCATTGAAAGAATTTTAATAAATGGAAAACAAACAATTCAAGTTGTTTTCTCTTCGAGGGAAAATGCAAAATAAGCTTCTATTCAACAAAAGAGGGGATTCTATTCCTATTTTCATCTTAGTTATCGGAGTTCTCTCAATTTGCATACTCACTTTGATTAGTTTTATTTCCTCTGCGCCAAAGCAAAAAATTTTAGGAATAGATGCCTTTGAAGAAATTTATTCTGAACTAGAACGATTTCATTTTTATATTGAGACAGATACAAGGGATGTCAGTTATTTAGAAAAAGCAAAGTCCTCTGTGGAGAAAGTTAATTTTATTCTTAACGGAAATGCCATGTCTAAGTCTGTTCTTTCAATTCAGGGAAATAAAAATGAAGAATATCTATTAATAAAGAAAGAAGTTTATTCTTGCTCAATTGCTATAATCTATAAGATTTCCTTAAAAGAATTGGAATCTCGCGAGAGGATTTAATCTCCCGCAATTTTATAAATCTACTTTATTAGCGAAATATTTATAAACATCTGCAGAATATTCTCTTTATGTTAAACAAAAGAGGAGATACAAATACCCTTTGGATAGTTGTTGGATTAGTTGCTATCCTTCTTGTTTTTGGAGTCACTATCGCTGGATTTTCTTTGCAATGGGGAAATTTTGCAACTTGGCTTAAACCAGATAATATTGTAATTATTCAACAAAAATGTATTGATGCATGTGTTGCTCAAAATGAATTAGATTATTGTTTAAGCCCTGTTAGTTTTAAGACTTCTGCATATAGAATTGGTGCCAACAATTTACTTGAAGAACGAGATTTAGCAGAGCAAGAATTTTTAGATTCTCTTAAGGCACAAAGTTTTGCGGTAGCAGAAGATAAGTATAACAAGATTTACCAATATTATGTTCCTCTTTTAAAAGCTAAAGAAGAATATCTTCTTGCAACACAACAAAAAGATATTGAAGAAGCAGACAAGCAATTAGTTAAAGATGCCCAAGAGTATTTACTTTCTCAAAGATGGAATGATAAAACTAATGTTTATACCCAAGCTGAGATTGAATCAGTTAGAACTGCTGAAGGAGCA
>JAKLIN010000007.1 GCA_022709585.1 Nanobdellota archaeon
GCTTTGTTTGGATTCATTGGATTACTGATGATTTTAACACCTAATCTTCCTGTTTATGTAATGTTTATTCCAATTCCAATTAAAATGAAATATGCTGGTGTCGGAATGCTTTTTGGATTGTGGGCGATTTCTATCCTCGGAGGGCTTCCAGTAGGAAATATTGCTCATCTCGGGGGAGTTTTGTCCTGGCTTGCATTTGGATTTTATCTTAAGATTAAATATAAAAAGAAAACTAAATATATTCAAAAGTTATTCAGTTAACTTAGTATCCATTTAATGTTCCTATGAAATCAAAAAAGAGCGTGAAAAAAAGAGAAAATGCTAACTTAAAGAAGAAAACCCAAGACGCGTCTTCTTTAAAAGGAATCTATCAGTCTAATCTTAAATATATTTATCAATCAAAAACTTTTATTCTGGTTACCTTTGGTGTTTTTGTTTTATTTTTCTTGCTTGGACTGCTTATTCCTGCCCCTTCAGTCTTAGAAAAAGAAATATTTGAATTGATCAAAGAACTTTCTGAAAAAATAGGGGATTTACAGGGAATAAATTTGATTTTTTATATATTCTTCAATAATTTGTTTGCAAGCTTATTCGGGTTAGTCCTGGGAATTTTCTTTGGAATTTTTTCTGTGGCAAGCGCGATAACTAATGGCTATGTTTTGGGGTTTGTTTCTGCATTAAGTGTTAATGCAGGGGGGATAAGTTCGCTTTGGAAGATATTGCCTCATGGAATCTTTGAGCTGCCAGCAATCTTCATTTCTTTAGGCTTGGGGCTTAGTTTGGGCTTCCCCTTTGTTTATCGATATTTCAAGTACTATTCTCATAAAAAGAACTATTGGGCATTAGCTGGAGGAATACTCTTCCTTTTTGCTGGCATTATAATTAGTGCAATAACTGACAAGAAGCTAAGAAGTTATCAATTTAAAGACTTTAAACGCAAATTTAATAACGCTCTTTCCATTTTCTTTTTTATTATAGTCCCTCTTTTAATAATCGCAGCTATTATTGAAGGATTGCTTATCTCTTTATTATAACTCGTGTTGCTGAGCGTCTTAAGTGCATAAAAATTTATATAGTCTTGAAAAATTCCTAAGATATCTTAAAAGTAGTGTGGGGAAAATGGAAGCATCAACAAAAAAGAGCAATAAAAATAAGATTACCGAAGAGGATCTCATTGAAGCATTAAAAAAAATTGCACCAGGCA
Source organism: Nanobdellota archaeon (assembly GCA_022709585.1). Lineage (GTDB taxonomy): Archaea > Nanobdellota > Nanobdellia > Pacearchaeales > GW2011-AR1 > JAKLIN01. Next base: position 1,205 of record JAKLIN010000007.1, read on the forward strand.
CTTCAATTAGAACAGCTCTCGATGATATAATGAGGGCAGAAATGGGCGCATTGATTCTTGTTAGTAAAGAAGGTGTTGAAGCAGTCTGTGAGGGAGGTTTCAGATTAAATTGTAAATTCAGCCCGCAAAAACTTGTTGAACTTGCAAAAATGGATGGAGCAATAATCATTTCTGATGATTTCAAAAAAATAGTTTCTGCAAATACGTTACTTACTCCCAGTATGAGATACTCTTCTAAAGAAACAGGAACAAGGCATAAAGCTGCAGAAAGAACAGCAAAACAGCTTAAAGGAATAACTATCGCAGTTTCAGAGAGAAAAAGAAAGATTACTGTTTATTACGGAGACCAAAGATATGAACTAGAAAAAACTTCTGAAGTTTTAAGAAGAGCAACAGAAACACTTCAAATTCTAGAAAAACAAAAAGAAAGATTTGACGATTTGATGATTAGTTTAAACTTGTTGGAGATGAATAACGCAACAAGAATGAGCGATGTTTGCAATGTTCTTCAAAGAATTGAAATAATAAAAAAGATTTCAGAGATGATAAAAAGAGATTTAATTGAACTTGGAAAAGATGGAATAATCGTAAGTATGAGAGTTAAGGAGTTAACAAAGAATATACTCAACGATCGAGAATTAATCTTAAGAGATTACTTCCCTAACACTTACGAGCAGACAGGATTGATACTCGAAAAAATGAACTTTGACTTCTTGATTGAAACTTCTAATATAACTAGACTTATCTTCGAAGAAACTAATGACCAGCCAATTGCTTCTGAAGGAAGAAGAATTTTGATGAAGACTCATTTGCTTGAAAAAGAAAGAGATTTGATGATGTCTTACTTTGAAACATTGGATAAGTTATTCAATACAAATAAAGATGAACTGTTGAAAATTTTCAAGAATGAAAATTTTGTAGACTCCTTGCTAAATGAACTTAACACCTTGAGAGAGAAAATTCTTACAGGAAAGCTTATTTAACCATTCACAAAAGTTATTCTAAATTTATTCTAAATTCATCATCGAAATGAATTCGATAAAGTTATATATTCAAATTAATTGAGATTTTTATGTTGACAAAAAAACAAGTTGAAGAGATTAGAGAACATTTAGACAAAGCGCAAAATCCTTTATTTTTCTTTGATAATGATCCTGATGGATTATGCAGTTTTTTGCTTTTGCAAAAATACAAGCAAAGGGGAAAAGGAGTTCCAATACGTTCTTTTCCTGGATTGAATGAGCTTTATTTCAGAAAAATTTCAGAATTAGCTCCAGATTATGTCTTTATTTTAGACAAACCAAATGTTTCTAAGGAATTTTTTGAGAAGGCTAGGGAAATCAATATTCCTATTGTTTGGATAGATCATCATAAAATAAATCGAGAAGAAATTCCCGAATGGGTTTATTATTACAATCCAATATTCAATAAGAACTCGACAAGCGAACCTGTCACAAGTTTATGTTATCAAATAAATCCTGATGAAAAGTTAGCTTGGATTGATATTGCAGGATGTATTGCAGATAAATTCTTTCCTAAATCTTATCTTAAATTCAAAAAGAAATACCCTGAATTGTCGATTAATTCCGAAGATGCTTTTGATATTTTTTATAATTCTCAAATTGGAAAGATTTCTAGAATTTTCAGTTTTGGGTTAAAAGATAGCATCACTAATGTTGTTAGTATGCTAAAATTTTTAGTTAAAGCAGAAGGGCCTTATGATGTTTTAGAAGAAAACTCTCATAATCACTTGATGCATAAAAGATTCAATGAAATAGACTCTAAGCATAAAAAATTATTGAACAAAGCAATTGAACTTGTTGAGAAAGATGAAAAATTAATCTTTTTTCAGTATGGGGGAGATTTAAGTATCAGCTCAGATATCTCAAATGAACTGAGTTTCCTTTACCCAAAAAAATTCATAATTGTAGCTTATATCATCGGAGCTCATGCAAATATTTCTGGAAGAGGAAAAAATATTCGTGAAAAAGTTTTGGAAGCAATAAAAGACTTTCAAGATGCAACTGGTGGAGGGCATGAAGATGCAATTGGTGCCAGAGTCAGAGTTGAGGATTTGGAATTATTCAGAAAAAGAATTCAAGATTTCATTGAAAGTAATAAAAAATAATTAAGAATAAAATTAATCAATAGCTTCTTCCGATATAAACTACTTTTGTTGCAGGTTTTCCGCAGATAATGCAATTTCCTTTTGGTTTTTCGTTTTTGTTTGCAAGTGTTCCTCTTACATCTCCTGAAAATTCTTTTTCAACAATTTCTGCACAAGGAATCCCAGATTTATCAGTGGAACAGAAATTAACTCTTGCCATTTTTCCAGAGCCAAGAGCCTCTTTGATTTCTTTTTTAGTGGAGCAATCAACAAGCCTTTTTTCAACGAATTTGTCTGCTTTTTCTTTTAATCTTTTGTCAAACTCTTGTCCTAACTTATTCAAGATTTTCAAATCCTTTAATTTTAATTTTTCTTTTTTCTTGGTGTCTCGAGTAAACAAAACAACTTCATTGTTTTTCAGATCTTGTTCACCAAATTCAATTCTGAATGGAACACCTTTTAATTCCCAAATGTGATATTTTTCTCCTGGACGTTTGTAATCTCTGCTGTCTATTTCAGATTTTATTCCTAATTCTTGCAATGTTTCTAAAATTTCTTGAGATTTCTTTAGAATTTTTTCTTTATTCTCTGTACTGAATATTGGAACAATTATCACTTGAATTGGAGAAATTGCATAAGGTAAAATCATCCCAGAATCATCTCCATGAGTCGCAATAACAGAAGCTAATATTCTTGAAATTGCAGGGCCATAAGCAGTTGTCCATAAATGTTCTTCTTTTTCTTGTTTATTCTTAAATGTCGCGTCAAATGCTTTTGAGAATTTTTGTCCCATTAAATGTGTAGAAGGCTGTTGTATTAATTTTCCATCAGGCATAAAACAGTCAGAACCGACAGTGTACTCTGCTCCTGCGAATTTGTCCCATTCAGGACGTTTCATTGGAAAAAAAGGAACACCATAAATTTGGTGCATTACTTTTTCAGTCACTTGAATATCTTCTTGGACTTGAGCTTCTGCTTGTTCTTTGGTTTCAAATGCATCATGGCATTCAATCCAAATGAATTCTCTTCCTCTAATTAAAGGGCGAGTGGATTTTGTGTCTAATCTAAAAACAGAGCCTCTTTGGTAAAGTTTCAAAGGCAAATCTCTGTGGCTTCTTATCCATAATTTAAACATTGGTGTGTAAAGTGTTTCTGAAGTTGGACGTAATGCAAGTTCTTTGCTGTCTCCAGAATTTTTAATCCAGAAAACTTCAGGAGTGAATCCTTGAACATGTTCAGATTCTTTCATTAAATTTTCTTTAGGAATAACGCAGGGCATAAATGTTGGACGATGTCCATTTTTTTGTAATTCTCTTTCAAGATGTTCAAACATGTTTTCCATGGTCATTGCAGCCCAAGGGCGAATAACTGTAAATCCTTTAACATCTAATCTTAAATCAACAAGTTCTGCTTTTTCAATTATTTGAGAATACCATTCTGAAAAGTTTTCAGTTTTTTTTGCAGTTAATCCTTCTTGATTTTGTTTTGTCATTTGCTTTTAGAGTCTTCTTTTAAGGGTTCTTTTTTATATCTTGAGCTAAAACATTAACATATAAAAAGCTAATTGTTATTTTGATTTTAGCTTGTTCAGGCAGGCTTTGATAGGCCTGTAGGTCAATGGATAGACTCCTCGGCTTCGGACCGAGTAATGGGGGTTCGAATCCCTCCAGGCCTGTTTATGAAAGAAATGAAAGAAAAAAGAGGTAAATAAAAGAGGGATATATTTTATGATTAATAAAAATACAAAAAAACTTCTTGTTGCCGCTTTTACTTTAACTGGAACAATAATTGGAGCAGGTATTTTAGGACTTCCTTATGTTTTTTCTCAAGCAGGTTTTTTATCTGGTTTATTCTGGCTTTTTTTCTTAACTGCAGTTATTCTTTATGTTGGTCTTTCAATAGGGGAAATTTCTCTGCGAACTCGCGAAAAAAAGATGCTTTCGGGATATGCTGAAAAATATCTTGGGAAAACCGCGAAAAAAATAACAGCTTTTGCAGTTATCTTTGGAATTTACTCTGCACTTCTCGCTTATTTAATTGCAGAAGGGCAAAGTCTTTCAAATTTATTTTTTGGAAATGCAAATTATTCATTTTATTTCGGGTTTGTTTTTTGGATTATCTTAACAGCTTTGATTTACGGAGGATTAAACAAACTTAAGCATGTTGCCTCATTTGGAGTTTCAGGAGTTATCGCACTGATTTTATTTTTATTTTTCTTTCTCTCGCCAAAGATTAACTGGCAAAATATTCAGTTTTCTGGAATACAAGGAATAAATTTCCTTTTTCCATTTGGAGTTATTCTTTTTGCACTTCTTGGCTTTATCTCGATTCCAGAACTGGAAATAGAATTAAAAAATGAAAAAAAGCTTTTGAAAAAAGCAATTATTATTGGAACAATTATCCCTGTTGTTTTGTATTTGTTTTTTGTTTTAACCTTTGTTGGAGTTTCTGGAAGAAGTGTAAATGAAATTGCCACGCTTTCTTTAAATGGATTTATTGGAAAAATTCTGATTCTTTTAGGAGTTTTCACAATGACCACAAGTTATTTTGTTTTGAGTTTTGTTTTAAAGGACACGCTTTCTTTTGATTTGAATATTAAAAAAGGCATCTTTGTTTTAGTTTCTTTAGTTCCATTAGCAGTTTATACATTAATTAACTTTTTTGATTTAGCTGGTTTTGTAAGTGTTATCAGTTTAGGAGGTTCAATTTCTGGAGGAATTACTGCAATTATGGTTTTGATAATAAATAAGATTGCGAAAAAACAAGGAAATGAAAAGCCCGCATATTCTATTTTTTCGAATTGGGTTATTATCACGTTATTGGGTTTGATTTTTATTTTTGGAGTTGTTTTTGAAATAATCCATTTTAGTTAATCTTTTTGTTTTAGTGGATTGAGATTATAACTTCAATCAAAATTGAAGCTATCAGGAGATTTATAAATAAGTTATTTATTAATAATTTATGGCAAAAAAATATATATTATTTTCATTAGATGAAGATAAAACAGGAAAACTCGCAAGCGTGCTTAGCAATAAGACTTGTAAACAGGTTTTGAATTTGCTTGCAGAAGAAGAGTTAAGTGAAACAGATATTTCTAAAAAATTAAAGATACCTTTGAATACTGTTGGATATAGCGTAAAGAAATTGAAAAGCATTGGATTGATTGAAGAAAAAACTCATTATTTCAGTTTAAGAGGAAAAAGAATCCCTGTTTATCAGGTTTCAAATAAAGAAATTTTAATTTCTCCAAAAAAATCTTTAGCTAGCCAGTTTAAATCTTATTTATCTTTAATTGGAGTGTCAGCAATTTTCACAGGATTTATTTTATGGTCAAAACAGCAATATCTGAAAGCAACAGCTCAGTCTGCAGAAGTTTTCTCAAGAGCAATGGATAATGCAGAACCAATGCTTCTTAAAATGGGAAGCGAAACAAGTGACGCATTACTTTCAGTTGCTCCAGAAGCAACTCAAATTATAACAGAAACATCCTCTGTTTCTTCTGCATTTTCATTTGGAATCACCGAATGGTTTTTAATGGGAATTTGGATTGCAATTGTTTTAGCATTGGTTGTAACAAACGTAAGTTCTTCATTTCATTCAAATAAATCAAAAAGAATTGAAAGGAGGTAATACAAATAAATGGCAAAAACACAAATGAGTGACTCTGTTAGAATTACTAGCATGATTCTTGGAGTTATCTTGGTTATTGCTGCAATTGGGTTAATTATTTACTTTAGAGCTAATCCTGGACTAACCGCTTCTGTTCAAGGAAGTTCAACAGTTAAAGTTATGCCAGATGTTGTGGGAACTTATTTTGTTATTGAAACAAAAGCAGATACTGCCGCACAAGCAAACAGTTTAAACAGTGAAGTTAAACAAAAAATGGTTGATGCATTAGAAGATATTGCAGGATTAGGCTTTGAAAAAAAAGACTTAACCACTGTAAGTTCAAGTGTAAATGAGTACTGTCAATGGACAAGAAATGGGCAAGAATGTGATGGCTATGTTGCTTATCACTATCTTAAGCTGGAATTAGATGAAGAGAAAATGGATTTTGCTGGAGCAGTAGTTGATGCAGGAATTAATGCAGGCGCAAGTTTGCAATACATTAACTTTGAATTGAGCTCTGAAAAGCAAAACGAATACCAAAAGAAAGCTTTGGAAGAAGCAACAAAAGACGCAAAATCTAAAGCAGAGGGAATTGCCGCAGGATTAGGCAAAAGAGTAGGGAGAGTTGTTTCCTTAACAACAGATTCCAACGGAGGATATTATCCTTGGAGAGCTTATGATGCAGTAGCAACTTCATCTTTATTTGAAGTGAAAGAAGCAGCAGCAAACATTCAACCGGGAGAACAAGAAGTTTATGGTAATGTGGGCGTTGTTTACGCTCTAATCTAACTTTAATTAATTTTTTTTGTTATTATTTTTCTTATTATTTTTATATCTGCTCTTCCTCTGGACTCTTTCATGATTTGTCCGATGAGGAAGTTCAAGGCAGATTCTTCTCCTGCAAGATAATCTGTAACAGCTTTCTTATTTTCTTTTAATACTTTTTCAGTAATATTTTCAATTTCTTTTTCATCTGTGATTTTTTCATTGCCTTTCACTTTTGTTGAAGGTGAGAAAGATTTAGGGAAAAAATCATTCAGCATTTTCTTAGCTTGTTGTTCTGTTATTTTTTGTTGTTTGAGAAGCTGAAGAAGCTCAATGAAATGTTCTGGTTTTATTTCAACTTCTGGAGAATCCAAGGAGGATTTGTTGTAATTCAAAACTCTGAGCAATTCTATTGTAATCCAAGGCACAGCGAATTTCGCATCGATTTTCTTTGCAACTTCTTCAAAGAATTGAGCAATTTCAATTTTTTTAGATAAAACTTCAGCTGAATTCTTGTCGATGTTATTTTTAGCAATTAATTTTTTTAGTTTTTCTTGAGGCGTTTCAGGAACAATTTCTTTTATTTTCTTGATTCTTTCTTCAGAAAGCTGAATCATTGGCAAATCAGGGTCAGAAATGAATCTGTAATCTTTTTCTGTTTCTTTTTCTCTCATCTTTATTGTTTTGCCTTCTGTTTCATCAAACATTCTTGTTTCTTTCACAAGTGGCTTTTCTTTTTTCTGACGAATTAGCTCATATTCCAAAGCTGCCTTGATATTTTTCAGGCTATTAACATTTTTTATTTCCACTCTTTCTCCCTCTGTGGAAATATTCACATCTGCTTTTATTCCTGCATTATTGTCAATTGCTTTAACATAACCCAAAGTGATAACTAATTGCTTAAGCCAATCAATAACTTGTTGTGGTTCTGTGAAATCTGGGTCTGTAACAATTTCCACTAAAGGTGTTCCGGATTTGTTGTAATCTATTTCTCCGGTTTTTGGGTTCCAAGCAGCAGGATCTTCTTCAAGATGTGCGCCTCTTATTTTAATTCCTAAAAATTCACCTTTTTCTCCAATTGGAACAGAATTAGAACCTGAAATTGTGTTTTGATATCCTTTTGGCAAATCTGCCCAGTCATAATGTTTTCTTTGCCAGATTAATTTTTTATTGATTTTGCATCCAAGAATCATTGAGATCTTTATTACATTGTCAATTGCAGTTTTGTTTGGAAGCATCGGCTTTGCTCCTGGCTGTCCTGTGCAAATTGGACAAATGCTTGTGTTTGGCTTTGCAATCTTAGCTCCATGAAGAGCTTTGCATTTACAGAATAATTTTTCTTTAGTATTAAGATATCCATGAATTTCCAGTCCAATCTTAGTCATGTTTTAGCTAAAAAATTGTAATTTATTAATCTATCCTTGCGGATTTGTTGGAAATGTTTTTATACATCTTTTCTTTGAAGTTTGTATGGCAAACAAAGATGAGAAAACTCATTCTCAAAAAGCTGAAGCAGGCGATTTGGTGGAAGTTTCCCTTTTGAAATATTCTTATGAAGGTGTTCTTTTAGACTCTCCTTCCACAGACAAAGATATTGTTTTACTTAAAATGGACTCTGGTTACAATATAGGGCTAAAGAAAAAAGATATTTTTGAAATTAAGTTATTAAAAAAAGCAGAAGTAAAAAAAGATAGTTTTCAGTTACAAAAAGACAAGTCTAAACCAAATATAGGGTTGATTATCACTGGAGGAACAATTGCTTCAAGGCATGATCCTAAAACAGGAGGAGTTATGCCTGTAGACAGTCCTGAAAAATTATTTAGGTTTTATCCTCAACTTTTTGAAAAAGTGAATGTCTTGAAAATGGAAAGCCCTTTCACAAAAGCATCAGAAGATATGGATTCTAAAGATTGGCAAAAGATTGCACGAGTTGCTGAAAAAATGCTTAACGACTCAAACATCAAAGGAATTATTATAACTCATGGAACAGATTTTTTGCATTACACCTCTTCAGCATTAGGTTTCTTTTTAAGAAATATCAACAAGCCTGTTGTTTTAACTTATTCTCAGAGAAGTATTGATAGAGCTAGCTCTGATGCTAATTTGAATTTACAATGCGCTGCTTTAGCCGCGATTTCAGATATTGCAGAGGTTATGCTTGTTGGGCATGCAACAACAAATGACGATTATTGTTACGCACTTCCTGGAGCAAAAGTAAGAAAAATGCATACGTCTAAACGAGACACATTCAAGGCAATAAACGCAGAGCCAATTGCAAAAATTTATCCAGACAGAATTGACTTTATGTCTGATTACAATTTAAGAAATGAAAAAAAGAAAGTTAAGTTAGATGTTAAATTTGAAGAAAAAGTAGCGCTTGTTAAAATTTATCCTGGGCAAGAGCCAGACATACTTGATTTTTACTTAAGAAATAAATACAAAGGAATTATTTTAGAAATGTCTGGAATCGGGCAAGTGCCTACAAGTAAATCACGAACTTCTTGGCTCACAAAACTTAAGGAAGTTCAAAAAAGAGGAATGATTGTTTGTGGCACCTCCCAGTGCATTTATGGCAGAGTTGATCCGTATGTTTATTCCACTGCTAGAGACATTTTGGAAACAGGAGTTATTTATCTTGAAGATATGCTTTCTGAAACAGCTCTTGTAAAACTTGGGTGGGTTTTAGCTCATCCAGAATGGACAAAGAACCGCGAAACAATAAAGCAAAAGATGCTTGAGAATTTTTCAGGCGAACTTAACAACAGAATTTAAATAATCTTTAAATTTTATCAGCTTATGCAAGAAAAATCAGAATTATTAGACTATGAAAAGTTAGGACTTAAATGCGGACTGGAAATTCACCAGCAATTAAACACAAAAAAATTGTTTTGCGATTGCCCTTCTGTTTTAATGAGCTCTGAACCTGATTTTAATGTTAAAAGAAAATTGCATCCTGTTGCAGGTGAAAGCGGAGAAATCGATGTGGCTGCAGAATATCAATCTTCTCTTGGCAAGACTTTTGTTTACCAGGCTTACAACGATACAACTTGTTCTGTGGAATTAGATGAAGTTCCCCCTCATGAAATAAATCAAGATGCTCTTAGAATAGCTGTTCAAGTTGCGCTTTTATTGAATTGTAAAATTCAAACTGTTTCGCAGATTATGAGAAAAATGGTTGTTGATGGGAGCAACACTTCTGGATTTCAAAGAACTGTTTTTATTGCACATGATGGTTATGTTGACACTCAGTATGGAAGAGTTGGAATTCAAAGCATCTGCTTGGAAGAAGATTCTGCTAGAATTATTTCGGAAACTGAAAAAGAAGTTGTTTACAGACTAGATAGACTGGGAATTCCTCTTATTGAAATTGCAACAAGTCCTGATATTAAAACTCCTGAGCAAGCCAAAGAAGTTGCTCTTTATCTTGGAGATATTCTGAGAAGTTGTGATGTTAAACGAGGTTTAGGAACAATTCGTCAAGATGTTAATATGTCAATTGCAAAAGCAGGCGGAAAAAGAATTGAAATTAAGGGTGTTCAAGAGCCTTCTTTAATTGTTAAGACAATAAATTCAGAAATAAAAAGACAGCTTGAACTTGTTGAAAAAAATGAAAAGATTGCTTCTCATGTTAGAAAAGCTTTGGAAACGGGAGAAACTAGTTTTTTAAGGCCAATGCCTGGAGCAGCAAGAATGTATCCAGAAACAGATTTGCCTTTATTGAGAATTAGCAGAGAATTTATTGATGAAACCAAGAAAACACTTCCAAAACTTTCTTCAGAGTTAAGGCAAGAATTAGAGAAGCATGGACTTCATGAGGAGCTGATTAAACTGATTCTCAAAGATAAAAGAATTGAAGACTTCAGAGAGCTTATTCAACTTAGAAAAAATCCAGAGTTAGTTGCAAAAATGCTTGTTTTATTCCCTAAAGAACTTGCTTCCAAGAACAATAAATCTGTTGAAGAAATTGAAGAAACTTTAAACAAAGATATCTTAGTTAGAATAATTGAAAATCTAAACAAAAACAAGATTTCAGAGCCTCAAGTTAAAGAAGTCATGTCTAGAATTGTTCAGGGTGTTTCTGTTCAAGATGCATTCAAGTTTAATGAAAAAGATTCCAATGAAATTGAAGAAAGAATAATTAAAATTCTTAAAGAAAAGCCAGGGCTTAGTGGAAATGCTTACATGGGGCTTTTAATGAAAGAGTTCGCAGGTAAAATTCAGCCAGGTGTTTTAATGGGTTTGATTAACAAGTATTTGAAATAGTTAATTTTTTGGATGGCTAAGACTATTCATCGAAACAGTTATAAATTTTATTCTTTTTTCTTTTTATGGCAAAAAGAAAAATAAATACCCCTAGAACAATAAAAGGGCAAATGCGAAGAGTCTTAACAGGGGACGGAAGAAAGACTATAAAAAAGAGATAACTTTAGATAAGTTTTTATATTCTTTTTCTAATCCTTTTTTTAATGGAAGTTTCAAGAAAAGGAAGTCTTTTAGAAAAAACTCTTGCAAACCTTTTTGATAAAGCAGGCTTTGATGTCGAAATCAATTCTAAAAAATTTGGATTTGAAACAGATGTTTTAGTTACAAGAGGAACTTTTAAAATAATTATTGAATCGAAGCAATACGAAAATTCTTATCTCAATATCGGAAGTTTATTACACGAATGGAGTAGTAAGGGAAAAAGCGTAAACGCAGACAAGGTATTAGTGGTGATCACTGGAGTAAAGATCTCAAAAAAGTTCTTTCAGTTAGCAGAGAAATTAGGAATTTATTTATGGGGGGAAGAGATTTATCACGAGTTGATTGGAATTGAAGAAAAAAGGAATTTGTATAATCAAATTTGTTCTTATTTAAATTTTGGAGAGGTTATGAAAAGATTAGAACAAATAGAAGATGCTCACCTTTATCCAAGTCAAGTGGTTAGATTACAAAATCAAGCAAGAGCTTTAGGAGATTTAGAATTTAAAAAATCTTTAACCAATTCTGTAAGAGAGAAAAAAGAAAAAATTCTTCAAAGACAACAACAGATTTTTGAAGAAAGTCTAAGAAATGCTAGAAAGAAAGCAAAAATCTTGAGAGGAATTAAACGGGGATTTGTAATTGCAGGGATTTTATTAATCGTTTTTTTTGGTTTGTTAACTTTTCAAAAATTAGACAAAAAATTTGAGAATTTCTCTGTTGAGAATAATCTTGCGTCTAATCCTAACGAACACTCTTTTGAAGAATCTTTATTTCAAAAGAGTTTTGAAGAAGAATTTTTAGATTTTTGTAAAGTTAAGTTTAGAGAAATCTCCGACTTTAAAAACTTAGAAAATTATTATTACTTTGAAGACTATTCAAGTGCATCAAGATGGATAGATAATGCGTACCCTAACGAAGGGTTAACCTTAAATCGGGCAAAATTCTTCAAAGAGAGATATCTAGATAACTCTGAGTTTCCAATTTATATTTTTGAGGGTACTAAGGAGATTGATTTTCAAGTAGTAGAACAAGGGTACTATGTTTGTGATAAAACTGGAATTATTGTAGACAAAACATAATTTTAAAAATATCAGTGAGCTGCTTAAATGTACTTATGGTTGACTTAAAAAAGCTTAATGAAAAAAGAATTTCTATTAGTGACGCTTTTAATTCTAAAGCTAAATCTGTCGCAGTTGCAGGCTGGGTTGAAAATATAAGAGAACTTGGGAAAATTCGATTTATTCTTTTAAGAGATTCCACAGAGAAAATTCAAATTACTGCAGTTAAAGGAAAAGTTGATGACAGAATTTTTGAGCAGATTTCCAAGCTCACTAGAGAAAGTGTTCTTTATGTTGAGGGAGAAGTAAAAGAATCCAAACAAGCACCAGGAGGAAAGGAAATCAATCCTACTCATTTAGACATCTTAGCTTTAGCTAATGAAAATCTGCCAATTGATGTTTCTGAATTTTCTAAAACAGATTTGCCAAAAAGATTAGACAACAGATTTTTGGATATGCATAGAAGAAGAACTCAGGCAATTTTCAGAATTCAATCAACACTGGCTTCAACTTTCATAAAACATTTTGTTGACAAAGGATTCATGAATGTGCAGCTTCCTTGCATTATTTCCACTTCTTCAGAAGGGGGAACAGAATTATTCCCGGTTCAATATTTTGAGAAAAAAGCTTACTTAGCGCAATCACCTCAGCTTTACAAACAAATGATTGCATGTGCTGCAGAAAAAGTTGTAACTTTAACTCCTGTTTGGAGAGCTGAAAAACACAATACCCCTAGACACTTGAATGAATGCAGACAAATGGATATTGAAGTTGCATTTGCTGACCAGTTCACAATAATGAAATATGAAGAAGATGCTGTTAAAGACATGGTTAAAACTGTAATAGAAAAAAATGCTAAAGATTTAGAAGTTCTTGGGTTGAAATTGAAAGTTCCAAAAGCTGTTTATCTAAGTTATAACGAAGCAATGGAAAAATTAAAAGTCAAACCTGGCGAGGATTTGACTCCTGAACAAGAAAAGAAACTTTGCGATATGTATCCTGGAGATATGGTTTTTGTGCACTCTTGGCCAACTCATTTAAGAGGATTTTATATTATGAGAAAAAATGCAGATCCCGAAGCAAAAGAAACAGAAGGATTTGATTGCTTGTACAAGGGAGTTGAGATAACTTCTGGAGGGCAAAGAATTCATATTCCAGAATTATTAGAAGCAATGCTTAAGAAAAAAGGATTAAAGCCAGAAAGCTTCAAGTCTTACATAGACTCTTTCAGATACGGAGCACCTCCTCATGCAGGATGGAGCATTGGACTTGAAAGACTTACAACAACTCTCTTGGAATTAGACAATATCCGAGAGGGTGTTTTATTCCCAAGAGATAGAGACAGGCTTGTGCCTTAATTTTCTTTATTTTTCACCTTAAACCTCTTTTTTTGAAAAGTGATTTAACTTTTTAGGGAATAGTTAACTTTAAAAAAGGTGAGTGTTAAATTATGCGAGCCTTCACGGGCTGGAAAAAACTAAAATGGCAAAACACGAAGAAGACGAAGACGAAATGGAAGAAGAAGACGAAGAAGACGAAGACGATTACGACTCTGACGGAGACGACGACTACTAAATCTTCTTTATTTTATTTTTTATTTTTATTTTTTAAAGGAAATCCTTAGATTTTTAAATAGTTCATCCTTGTTGTTTTTATCATGAACTCGGACTCAAAATCAGATATTTTTGGTGAAGAAGGAAAAAGAAAAATTAAAGAGTTAATTGATTCTTTCTCTAAAAAGATTAGCTCTGTTGGCAGTTTAGACCAAGAGCCAGAAATAACTAGAGAGATTTGTGATAGAGAAGAAGAAAAAGACTCTGAGAAAACTCAAGTTCAAGATAATTCTGAATTTCAAAAATTAATGTTCAAGAATGCTAAAGACAAAAACAATGGTTTTATTGTCGCGGAGAAGAAAAAATGGTAATTGTAGAACATTTGAAAGAGTGCTTAGAGAAAATTAAGAAAGATGAAAAAAAGATTAACGCTTTTATTCAATTAAAAGATGAAAAAGAATTAATTGAAGAAGCAAAAAGGATTGATGAAAAAATAAAAAAAGGAAAAGCAGGAAAACTTGCTGGAAAAATTATCGCAATCAAGTCTAATATTAATGTAAAAGGGCTTAAGATTTCTTGTGCATCAAAAACTCTTGAAGATTATTACGCTCCGTACAATGCAACTGTAGTTGAAAAAATTCTTGCTGAAGATGGATTAATTATTGGAATGGCAAATATGGATGAATTTGCTTGCGGCAGTTCTGGTGAAACTTCTGCATTTGGTCCTGCAAGAAATCCTGTTAACACTGAATTAATTCCTGGAGGAAGTTCAAGCGGAAGCGCTTGCTCTGTTGCAGCAGAATTCTGTGATATGTCTTTAGGAAGCGATACAGGAGGAAGCATAAGAGTTCCTGCTTCAAATTGCGGAGTTGTAGGAATAAAACCAACTTATGCGACTGTTTCCAGATATGGATTAATTGATTTGGCAATGAGCTTAGATCAAATCGGGCCTTTTGCAAGAAATGTTTCTGACGCATCTGTTCTTTTGGATGTAATGAGAGGAGAAGATGAAAAAGATTCTATTTGCAAATCAACAAAAAAGTTTGACATGAAAAAAATTGAGCAAGTTCCAAAGCAGCTTAAAATTGGAATTTTGGATTTCAAAATCAAAGATGAAAGAATTTCTAAGTTAATCAAAGATAAAGTTCAACAAATTGCGAAAAAGCAAAACTGGCAAGTTAAAGATATTAAAATAAAAGATATGGATGTTGCAATCGATACTTACTATCCTCTTGTTTATGTTGAATTTTTCTCTGCAACGCGAAGATTTGATGGAAGAAGATATGGGAAAAGAATTGAAGATTCTGCAGGCGAAGAAGTTTTGAGAAGAATTCTTGGAGGAGCAGAAATTTCCAAAGAAGAACAAAAAGGAAGATATTATTATACTGCATTAAAAGTTAGGGAAATGATTAAGCAAGAATTTTCCAAGGCATTCAAAGATGTTGATTGTATTATTTGTCCAACAACACCTAAGCTTCCACATAAAATTGGAGAGAAAGTTTCTGTTCAAGAGATGTATGAATATGACGCTTTGACTGTGCCTTCTAATCTCGCAGGAAACTGTGCAATCACAATGCCTGTTGGTGAAGTAGATAAGATTCCGATTGGAATGCAGATTATTTGTGATGAAATGCAAGACGAAAAGATGCTGCAGATAGCACGAAGTTTTGAAAAGTTGATTTAGATAATAATCTTTATAAACACTTATTTTATCGTTTTTTTATGACAAACAAAACATTAGACAATCTTGCAACTAGAATCAAGAGCATTTCTCCTTTAGATGCTTCTGTGGCAGCACTTACAATCACTGCTGCAACTGTGGCGGGAACAGAAGTCATGAAAAATGGAAGCTCTTATTTGAACTCTGCTTTGATGGTGTTGCCTACCTTTGCTCAAATGATTGCAGGAGCAGGAAGAGAGCTTGTGAACTCAAACAGGGATTTAACCAATTCTGAAGAGTACAAATACCTTTCAAAGCGCGAGAAATCTGCAATTCATTCTGCAGATATTATGTACGGGTTCGCTAAGTGGGGAGCAATTGGGTGTGCAGAAGCTTTAGCAGGATATTATTTGGTTGCTCCAGTCTTAGAAAAAATTTTATAAGAATATTTTTTTAAATTATTTTTTATTTTTGTAACTCTTGTTTTCTAATAAACATTTAAAAATAAACTTGATTTTTCTTTTTTATGATTGTTAAAGAGGTTGAAATAAAATGGTTGGGGCATTCAAGTGTTAAAATTAAAACACCTGATGGGAAAATTATTTACATTGACCCTTATGAAATAAAAGAGAATTCTGACAAAGCTGATTTTATTTTAATCACTCATAGTCATCCAGACCATTGCAGCATCGCAGACATTGAAAAAGTAATCAAGCAAAATTCCAGAGTTGTAATCAGTGCAGATTGTCAAAGCAAGATTACAAGAATTAAAACTCCCTTGAAAATTGAAGTCATTGAGTTAGGAAATGAAATGGATTTTCATTCGATTAAAGTTTTGAGTGTGCCTGCATATAACACAGACAAATCTTTTCATCCAAAAAGTGAAGCTTGGTTTGGTTATGTAATAAAAATTGGAGAGGTAATTGTTTATCACGCAGGAGATACTGATTTTATTCCTGAGATGCAAAAGTTAACAGGATACAAAAGAAATGGAAATGAATTCATTGCATTGCTTCCAATTGGAGGAAGATTTACAATGGATGTTGATGAAGCTGTTGAAGCAGCCAAGGTAATAAAGCCAAGCTTAGCTGTTCCAATTCATTACGGAGCAATTATTGGTTCAAGAAACGACGCTGAAGAGTTTGTAAAACAGTGCAAAAGTCAGGGAATTAGCTCAAAAATATTAGAATAATCTAGAATTTAACTACATTCTAAAGAATAAAAATATTTTTAAAGAAATAGTATTTGTTTTTATTAATTTATTCGGCTTGGCGGTTTGAATAAATTAACAGGTGTAGGTGTTTTTCTCTTTCTAATTAGTCGTAGATATGCGAAGTATTTAAAACTTTCGAAGAATCTCTCGACGACTAACCAATTAAATAACACAGGAGGTAAAAAATGGTACTAAACTTTGCAAAAGAGGCTGTAGACAACGCTTCAAAAAACGCAATCAACTTCGATGACTTAAAAGCTGGAAAAGCAAACATTAAAGTTATTGGTGTTGGTGGATGCGGATGTAACGCTATAACCTGGCTTTTCAACAAGGGAATCAATGGGGCAACTGTTTATGGAGCAAACACAGATGCATTGCACCTTAGTGTTACCAAGGCAGACGAAAAGATTCTTATTGGAAAAGAGTTAACCAGAGGATTAGGAGCAGGCGGAATACCTCAAAAAGCAAGAGAAGCTGCAAAAGAAGCAATTGTTGACCTTAAGAAGGCTGTTTCTGGTGCAGATATGATCTTTATTGTTGCAGGTATGGGTGGTGGAACAGGAACCGGAGCAGCTCCAGTTGTTGCTCAGTTAGCTAAAGAGACAGGCGCAGTAGTTATCGGAGTTGTTACAATGCCTTTCGATTCAGAAAAAGCAAGAATCGACAAAGCAGAATTCGGATTGCAAGAGTTGAGAGAGGTAACTGACACTACAATCGTTATTGACAACAATAGACTTGTTGATATCGCAGGACAGTTGCCACTTGAACAAGCATTCGCTGTAGCAAACGAGTTGATCAGTGTCATGGTAAAGGGTATTGTTGAAACAATTACTCTTCCAAGTTTGATTAACCTTGACTATGCAGATGTTTCCGCAATTATGAAAGATGGTGGAGTTGCAGTTATTGGTGTTGGTGAAAGTGATTCTTCATCTCATAGAGTAGCTGAAGCAGTACAACAAGCACTTACAAATCCTCTACTTGATGTGGATTACAAAGGTGCTACTGGTGCTTTAATACACGTTACTTGCGGACCAGACCTTAAGCTTGAAGAATTCGACAATGTCGGTAGAATTGTTTCTGAAAACCTTAGCCAAGAGGCAAACGTAATTATTGGAGCTAGAATTAACAAAGAGTTCCAGGGAAAAGTACGAGTCATTACAATTATGACTGGTGTTAAGTCCCCTTACGTTTTAGGTAAAGAAAGACAAGAAAGCGTCTCAAGACCTTCAAAAGAGATGTCTGATTTAGGAATTGAAGTTTGGAGATAAATCTCGCAAGCTAATTCCACTTTTTTATTTTTTAATTCCCGGGGTTTTCCCGGGGTTTATTTTTTTAAATATTCAATAATTTTTTGAAAATTATTTGCTAGATTAAAACAGTTTAGAATATGAGACGAAAGTTAACTTTCATTCTTGTTTGTATCATTAATCTTTTTTGTTTTGAAATCATCAAATCTGATTACATTTTCCAATGGAATTTTATTTTTTGGCTTTGATTTTTTCATTTCATAACCAATTGGAATAACAGCTTCAACTTGCATTTTATCTGGAATCTTTAATTCAACTTTGACTTCATGCTCTTCAAAGAGTCCAACCCAACAAGTGGAGAGTCCTAATTCCTGGGCTTTTAAAAGAATATTTTGTATTGCTGCTCCTGCTTGTTGTCTGCAATAAACTTGCCCTGCTTCTTCTCCAAATTCATTTATTAGTCTGGAAGGATCTGAAACTGCAACAATAACATAATAAGCTTCAGCAACAAAAAGTTGATGGCAAGATTTAGCGACATTGTTTATTTTGTCTGGATTTTTCAATACGATAAATTTCATTTCAAAATTATTTCCTGCTGCAGGAGCAAAACGAGCAGCATTAACCGAGTCTACAATTGCTCTCCAGTCAGGTTTTTTTCTAGAGAATTCTCGCACACTTTTTCTGGAACGAATTACCTTGTCTAAATCCATGTATAATCCAAGAGAAAGATGTTTATAAAATTATTTAGATTCCGATTTATTTATTTTGATAAATCTCAATTTTAGCTAATTTTCGTATTGAATTATGATCCCTAAAAGATCTCCAATAAGATTCGTTTTTTACTGGAAGAGGGTGTCCTTCTTGAATTTGAGTCACATTCGGGCTATAGCCGAGAAAAGATTCAGAGAGATTGAGATATGTTGAAGAAATTCCAAATTTTGCTTTTTCATAAGCTATTTTCAATCCCCTTTTTTGTTTAGCTTTATTATATTCCTTAATTAATCTCAGAGCAATAATATTCATTTGTTCTTCTAACTTTCTTTCTCTTTGATTTCTTGATTCAAATAGCCTTTGTATTAAATTCATTTTATAATCTGTTTAATTCTTTTTACTTTTTAGGAAATTGGTCTCTCTAGAACTTCAGACAAATACAGAGGCAAAAAGGGGACAACATAAGTCAAATAGTCTTGGACCTTTCCCCTTCTAACGTACTTATCTTGCAATTTTAAGTTAATCTTTTTCCATTCTTCTATCCCTTTTGCTCCCGCTTTCTTTTCCAATAATTCTCTTTTTCTATTTTGTGCTTTTATCTCTTTAGTTTGATAATCTCCTTTTAAGCAATTTGGAATTATTTCATCTAAAATTTCTTGATCTATTCTGTCAAAGGACATCCTGGATTGATAAGGATTATCTTTGCCTCCTGGGAGGATTCCTTCTTCTTTACAAGTCATCATATAACAATGTTTAATGGGCAAAAATGGGAGAATATAACCTTGAAAATCATAAGAAGGATTAAAAGAAAATTCAAAATGATACAGTGGAGATAACTCTTGGTGAATCCAAGTCCATTCATCTTCTACTTTTTTTGCAATAGAATTCTCTCTTTCCTTTCTTTTAGCTCTTTCTTTTAATATTCTATTTTTTTCTTCTTCTGGTTCAAACAGCATTTCGAGAATTTTCATTTTTACGGATCTCCTGCGTCATACTCTTTCCAGACGGATGATTCGCTTCTTTTTTCAAACTCTCTTGCAAATACCCTTTCCGGAACTTTTCTTTTTAGGTTCTTAATAAGTTCAGATAAGTTATAGATATTACAATTGCAGGCATACCCTCTGAGCTTATCGATAGCTCCACCTTTGTTTTTTATTTTAAAAACATAATATTGAATCGTTTCTTGATTAGGGCATTCTTTTTTTAGAATTTCTAATGTTTCTATCCCCTTTCTAGTTTCCGAAAGTCTAGTATACAAAGGGATAAATCTCACTTTATCTTCCAAGCTAGTTTCGTTAAGAGAAGCATTTTCATAAAAGTCTTCTTTTAAAATTTTCATAATTTGAACAGGAAAAGAGAATATTTAAGATTTCTGTACAACTTTAGCACTATTTAACCAATAAGGTGTATAAATTGTTTCGTATCTTCTTTTTGGGTCTAACTCACATCTTTGAATGATAAATGTTCCAATTTCTTGTTTGCCTTCTTTTAATGTTTTTTCTAAAGCAGAACTAAAGGTGTCATAAACTCCTAAAAAATCCAGATCCTTGAGAACAATATACCTCCCAGAGTGCTCTTTACTAAATTCTTCTTCAAACATTCTGAAATTTAGCCACGCTCTTGTTTGAGACTCGGTGATTTGAACTTCGCTAGTCATTAATTCTTTTAAAAGAGAGAAGTTTTTAATCATTTAGGTAAAACCTTAACACTAATTAAAACTAATAACTCCTCCACCGAGCACTATTTTTCCAGAATAAAGAACAATTGCTTGTCCCTCGGAAACACCTGTTATTGCTTTATTCAGAGTTACTTTGAAAGATTTTTCTTTATGTTTGTATTCTATTTTTGCTGGAAGAAGTTCTCCAACTTGGCGGATTCTTGCCAAAACTTTTTGATTGTTTTTTGGAGTATTTAAAATCCAGTGGGGTTCTTTTAGAATAATCTCTTTTTTGTAAAGAAGAGGATGCCCTTCTGGCGCAACAACTAATGTGTTTGTTTTAATATCTTTTTTTGCAACATACCATCTCTTTAATTCTTGCCCCTTTCCTCTTTCAACTTCAATTCCAAATCTTGGTCCAATTCTTTGTCCGATTGTGTAATAATAAATTCCATCGTGTTCTCCTAGAACTTTTCCTTCTGGGCTTAACATTTTTCCTTTTTTTGGATGAATTTTTTGTTTCAAGAAATCTTTCAGGTTTATTTTTCCAATAAAGCAAATTCCAACAGTGGATTTTTTATTGTAGTTTGGAAGATTGTTTTTTTCTGCGATTTTTCTGATTTGTTTTTTAGTGTAATCTCCAATTGGAAAATAAGAATTTTTTAAATCATTTTGAGAAAGACGATAAAGGAAATAAGATTGATCTTTAGTTTCATCTTTTGCTCTTAGCATTTCATATCCTTTTCTGGTTTTTTTGATTCTTGCATAATGTCCTGTAACAACATATTTTGCGCCTATTTTTTTAGCTTCTTTTATTAAAAGAGGAAATTTTATTTTTTGATTGCAATCAACATCTGGATTTGGAGTTATTCCTTTTTTGTAATCCTGAAACATCTTTTCCACAACTTGTTTTTTGTATTGTTTTTCAAAATCTAAAGTAATGAGTGGAATATCCAACATGGTTGCAATTCTCAGAGCCATTGCTCTTTCTTCACGCCATTTGCATTCTCCAATTTCATTTTTAGTATCGCTCCAGTTTTTCATGAAAGCGCCAACAATTTCATAACCTTGTTTTTTAAGAATAAGCGCAGCTACACTGCTGTCCACCCCTCCAGACATAGCTAAAAGCACTTTTGGTTTTTTCTTGGATAATTGAAATTTCATGTTTAGATGCAATATACAACAAATCATTATTTAAAAAGAAAACGTCCGAGGGAGGACTCGAACCTTCGACTTCATGGTTAACAGCCATGCGCTCTACCGACTGAGCTACTCGGACATGAAAATTCAAAATTAAAATGATATTTAAACTTAACTTATGCGGTTTTTTACGGAAATTTCTAAAGTTTTTTATACTATTAATTTATTTAAGAGTCATGAATAAATTGATTCTTAAATTTTCTTTAGGAATTTCAATAATTCTTTTATCCTTTTTAATTTTTATAGCCTTTTTTCAAAGTTCAGATGATCTAGGTTCATCCGGTTATTATCAAGATTTGCTTAAAAGATGTGAGCTTAATGGAGAATATGATCCTTGTTGTTTAAGTTCTTGGGAGCGTATGGAAAAAAGAGGATATTTATTAGCTCCAGAAACAGGATGCCCTTTAGGATACATTCCAAATATGTTAAAGTGTTTTAGTAGCTTTAGATGGTGTGAGCCAATAATTTAATATCACTTAAATTCCTAAGAAAAATTTGAGAATTCTTTGACAATTTCTTCTATGCCTTTAAGAGAAATTATTTTATTATGAATTTCTTCTTTCTTCAGTAATTTATTTCCTTGCATGCATTCTACTTTTTCCCATCCTGGTTCATTTTCACTTATATAATTATAACTTTCTTCAGCATGCTTCAAATGCTCTTTGTCTTCTTCATGAATATCTCTTTTCTTTCCTCCAATGTATTCTCTAGCAGATTTTTTGTCAACTAATTCTTGTGCTATTTCAGCAGGAATATGTAAATAAATTTGTAAGTTAGGTTTAGGGTTTTTGCAAAGTTCATATTCTGTGTAATAAAGCAAATCTAAGAATTCTTGCCGTTTTTTAACATCCTTAATTTTTCCTCCTTGGTGCCCAGCATTAGAAGAAACATACCTATTAGAGACAACAACTTTACCTGCTTCTAACGGAACTAAAATCTTATCTTTTACATCAAATCTATCCAAAGTAAAAAACCATGCAGCTAGTTGAGGGGGAATTTCATCTGCAGAGCCATATTTTCCTTTAAGATACTGTTCAACGAAATAAGCTCCAGGACTTCCGTAGTTAGGAAAACTCGCTTTTTCGAGACTAATGCCTTTTTGTTCAAAATACTTAATTAATAATTCTGTTTGAGTTTCTTTCCCGCATCCGTCTATTCCTTCTAAAACAATAAATTTACCTTTCATTTGGAAAGCTACAACAAAAGGGTTTATTAGTTTTTGTTTGATCAAAAAGATATTTTACTTGGAAGACTTTTTTTTGAAAGTTTCCTTTAACCCTAAATCTAAAAAAGGTTCTGGACGATGCTTTTCAAGATAACTATAAACATTTGAGTGCTTTGCTCCTCGGATAATACTAATCAAAGCTTCTTGAACAATTTTCATGTATTCTGGGTCTCCAATAATTCCAACTTGATTGTCTTTTAGTTGAATAAAACATTGAGTAAGCTGAGTTAAAATAGCAAGAGCTTTTCCTTCTTTTCCGATTATTCTTGAACGAACTACACTTAAGTCTTTTCTTCTAGTGTAATCTTTTATGCTTAAAACTTCAAATACAAATTCTTTTTCTACAATTGAAAGAGCATCTTCAACAGGGAATCCGAAATTAATTGCTTCAATAACTTGTCTAGCAAAAAATTCATCTTCAGCATTTCCAGTAAGAGAAAATTCCCTCCCTCGGTGAGCTATTGCTACATTTAATGCTTTTTCAAGCAATTCTTTATTTTTCAAAATTTTAATAGATTTTTCAGAATAAATTACTTCCATTTTATTTTGTAATTTAATTTATTTAATATTTAAGTATTAATCTTCGGCCTTGAGATGCCCTTTGGATTTCAACCATTCTACTTGGTTAGGTTTGTATTTAAGGATAACATCTCCTTTGTTTTTATCTAATTCCCAAGGTTCAACAATCACAACATCTCCTGGGCGAAGCCAAAGCTTTTTTCTTAATCTTCCTGGCACTCTGCAATTTCTAGCTTTTCCATCTGTGCAATTAACCATCATTTTATTTCCCCCTAGTCTTTGTTCAATTCTTCCAATCACTTCTTCTCCTCTTGGAAGCGGAGCTCTAGTTACAACTCCTTCAGAGTTTTCTTGCTCTTGTTCTTCTGATTCTTCTTCCTCGCTTTCTTCAGATTCTTCATCCAAATGTTCAGGGAAATAATCTTCTTCTGGTTCTTTTTGTGTCATATTAAAATTATTAAAACAGTGTTTATAAAACTAAGGATAAGCGTTAAACTAAGTTTACTCGATTTAGACTAAAACAAGGGAAAAAGGAACACCTTGAATTGTTTTTACGCTTTCTTTTGAAATAATTCCTAATCTTAAGGCAAGAGCAATTGATTTTTCTCCGGCAATATTGAAACTTGCATCATTAATGTGCATGTTTTCAATTATCTTCGCAGTCTCTTGCTCTGTTTTTTCCTCTCCTTTAAAGAAATTTTCTTTTATGTCAATTTGAAATCTTCCTTCTTCAAATTTTTTACCAATTAAATTAGAATCACAAATAACAACAATGTCTCTATAGGACTTAATAATTCGTACTTGCATTTTATAGCAGATATCCTCCTTATTTGCCCAATTGTTTAGCTTGTTCAGCAGACAAGATTTTTGCCATTCTGGTTCCGCATTTTACGCAAGTTCCTCTTGCCATGAAAGTTCCTCGGGTTGTCTTTTCAATTTTCAAATCTTTCATTTCTCTTGCCTCTTTACACTTCATACATCTTCCTTCAAGTTTCATTTTTACCTCCTATTTGAATTTAT
>JAKLIN010000008.1 GCA_022709585.1 Nanobdellota archaeon
AATATGCTTTAAAGTTCATATAACTAATTAAAGAATCGAATTAATAAAATTTATGTCGCTGCAAACATGCTTGAACCTATGAAAAGCTTTAAATAGTCTTAATCTAAAAGAACTTGCTCTAAAAAAAGGAGACTGAAGAAGAGAATAAAATAATAAAAAAGAGAGCAAAAAACAACAAAATGGCAAAGAAAATTAACAAAAAACTTCCTAATGAATTGGAAAATCAAATTAAAAAAAGAAATAAAATCACAGCTTTAGCTGGGCTTGGGGGAGTTTTACTAGGTTTAGGCTCTAGCTTCGCTTTATTGCCTCAAGAAACTCAGCAAAAAATTCAACAAAGAGTAGAAAATGCTATTTACACCGCAGGGGCAAGGCAATTAGAAGGATATCTGCCTTCTTTTGCAGTTCCTTTTACCAGATATAATCATGTAGACACTTCCGAATACTTGAAATCCGACATTTTAAACTCAAGAAAAAAATTAGGAGAATCTTTTGAGAACTTTATCTATAGGACAGCTCAAAATCAAAGCAGAGCAGTCAGCGGGAAAATCTTAGAAGATGTTTCTCATAAAAATTCAATTGAAAATGTAGTTAAGCGTCAAACAGAATTTTTAGAGCAGCCTATTTCTTGGGAAATTGAGAACCCTATTTCCAAAGATTCTTCTAAAAGAAAAGACTCTTCTTTAGGAAATCATTCTGTTAATACTGTTGAAAGTTATCAAAATAACTTAGTTAATCCTGATTTTGTTTCTTACATTATTCATGTAGAATCTTCTGGAAATCCTAAAGCAATCGGAAGCTCTGGAGAAAGAGGATTAATGCAATTAATGTGGGGAACTTGGCATGATTCTACAAGAAGAGTTTATGGAACACCTATCTCTTTTGAAAAAGCATTCAAACCTGAAGAAAATATTCGCGCAGGAGTTGCTCAGTTGGAATGGTTAGAGCAAACTTACCTTCCTGAAAGAATTTCTGGCTGGGAAAGTTATTCTGAAACCAAAAAAAGAGATTCAATAATTGCTGCGTATAATATTGGCGCAAATGGTTTCATCAGAAATTATCATGGAAATCCTTATCATCAAAATCTGCCTCAGACAACTAAGAATTACATTGCAAAAGTAGAATCTTTAATTTCTGGAAAGAAAAAAGTTGGAAGTTCGGTTCTGCAATGGGCAGGGTTAATCGAGCAAGTTTTAGAAGAATAAATGTTTTCCCTATTTCAGTATAAATTTATCAATTTGTTTTTCAGCAAGCTTTTTCTTTTTTTGATGTTCTTCTAAAAAATCATTAACTTTTTGGATTAAGATTTGCTTCAATTCAGATGTTAGCATTTTTCCAGATTTGTAATCGTCATGTATCTTTTGCAATTTTTTATCATCTGGCTCAAAAAACATCTTAAGATACTGGAAAGAGATATCAATATCTGGGTTTCCGCCTTTTTCTCTGTGCTCTTGCAGGGTATCTTTTCCTCCTGAGAAGGCATATTTCTTTATTTTAGATTCCACTGTTTTTTTGTCATCATCTAAAAAGATAACATTCAACCCTAAAGAATCCACACAAGACATTTTGGCATCTCCATAAAGCGAGGGAATGAATTTCGCATGAATTGCAGCAGGCTTTTCAAAGTTAAAATCTGAATGTTCAGCTATGTCTCTGGTTACTCTTATGAACGGGTCTTGGTCAATTCCAACTGGAACAAGAGTCATATGCTTCCCCTTATGAAATTGAGGAAATAATATATGTGCCGCTTGCATTGCAGGATAAAAGCTCCATCCAACGTTATTTTCCGGTTTTAATCCAAAAACAGCTTTAGCAGTGGAATAGCTTATTCTTTTAGCAGTTTTCGCAGCATATCTGTAAATGTCAGTGTAAACAAAATCCTCAAAGATGAATGTTTTTCCTGGCTTGAATCCCAATGCAATAAGGTCCAAAATATTGTCTCTTGAAAGTTTTATTGCTTCTTCGTACTTCAAGCCCTCTTTTACAAAAAACTTTTCATCATCTGAGATTGGAATATAAACTTCGCAATCAAATTTGTCTTGGAGGGATTTAGCTGCCAAATAAGGTATTAAATGGCCAATATGCAATTTAGCGCTCGGGCCTCTGCCTGTTAGTATAGAAACTTTTTTGCCTTTTTCAGCATTGGAAATCCATTTATCAAAATCTCTATGGCTGAAATAAACTCCTCTGCTTAAAATTGGATGAAGCCCTTTAAGAGAATCCTGAAGTTTTTTGTCAATCTTAGTTACTCCGAATTCTTTCACCAGTTTTTCATAATCTATTTTATCGCAAACTTCCCAGGGAGTAATCTTGTTTGTTGCCTCTCTTTGCATATCTTTTTTAGGAGAGATTTCTTTTTAAATATTGTCTGTTGAGGTTAAGTAGATAAATTACACAATTCCATCATCGTACCAATAACCCCCGAAGATGGAATTGGGTGTTTTATCACAGGAGTCCTCAGGATTCATCCTTTTTGCGCCAATTTCTTCTGAAAATCTAGAAACGTATTCATCTATCGCGGAAATAACACGTTCTTTAGAAAGAAAAGTTTTATCTAAATTAAAATAAGGTCGATATAGAAGTAATATGCCTTCTGGGTCTAGTGCTAAAAGCTTTCTTCCCACAATCCTTCCGGTTCTATCTTTGACATATAATACCCTTTTATTCACTTCTGCGGCATTTGGAATTACAGATTCCTCCTGCCCTGCGCCTAATCTTAGGCAGCTTCCATTGACAACATTTCCCATCTGAAGAATTTTAAGAGGATTTGTTTCAAGATAAACTTGTATTTCTGTATCTTTTCTTTTATAATCTTCTTTTGAAGCAATTCCCTTCATCCAAACATCAAAGTTTATGCCTTTAGAAGTCAAGGCTTCTAATTCTCTTTTATTGGGAGACTCTTCATAAATTTTGTTTGGTTGGTTTTCAAAACAATACCGAATAACCCTTCTTAGTGTAGAAATATTCCGCGATACCCCTTCTTTTTTCAAAGATTGATATAATTGTAGCGCATTTGTTAAATCTTCATCTTCTTCTAAACGTTTAAATAAAGCCGATTTATTTTTTTCTTTCTTTGAGGAGGGAACATTTTCATCTGAGTAGTTTTCTCGGCATAAAATTTCTTGTAAAGATTGAATCTTCTCTATTCCTAAGGCATATTTCACTGCATCTGTTTGAGCATTTAAAACAAATTCATCAAGTATTTTTTCCCTTTCTTTTAACAAGTTCTGATTTATGCAATTATTTGGATTCTTTTCTAAATCTTTTCTTAACGTTTTTATTTGTTCTGCCGTTTTTATTATCTTGTCCAAAGAAACCTGGCTTTCTCCAAAATTTTTTTCTAGATAAAATCCATTCAATATTTTTTGAGAAACATCTGCAGGAATATCTCTTGAATTTATTTCTTTCCAGACTTCGGAGTCAGAAGAGATTTCGAAGAGAGATTTAAGAATTTCTTTCGAAGAGTTGGATAATTCTGGGTCTGTAAGATCTTTGGTTAGCTTATAAACTAAAGAACCTCTGCCCGCTTTTGTTAAGTTATCAAAGTAAGATAAACATTCTTCAAATTCAGGGTTTTTTAGAACCTTTATTGACTCTTTTAGTTCTTCAATTTCTCTTACATCTAGATTATTTTTTAAAATAGAACTTACATAAGAAGGAATTAAATTTAAATTTAACTTAAAAATATCCTGCATAAGGAGATGTAACTGTTTTAAATCGTATGAGTCTAATTCTTTAAGTTTATTCAACTTTTTTTCTTTGCTTATTTCCTTTAAATAAAGAGAATTTGCGGAGAATGCATCTTCTAAGTTTTCAGCAGGGGCTGCTTCAATAAGAATATCCATTAATTTTTCACTTTCTTTTTGCAAAATCTTTTTTGATTCTTCATCGCTTCTTGACTCTAATATTTCCTCTAGTTTTTTAGAATAACAGTTTATCTCTTTAGCCTCTTTTTCTAATCCAGCATAGTTTAAATCCTTGGAAGTAACTATGGTTTCCAACCTTTTTCGAACCCAAGGGTTATTTATTTCTTCAGGAGACAAAGAACTTATTCTTCTCAGTTCATTAGCTAAATTGCCAAGCCTCTCTGAAAATTCATTTGCATTTTTAGAATAAAAGAGACCCTCTTTGTCCAAGTAGTACTCCCGAGCTCTTTTTCTTTGGGAGCTAGAAAGCTGTGCAAGAAAAGGATTTTTTTGTATTTCTTGTATTTGCTGAAAATAATCTTCTACACTTAAAATAACTTTTTTTATTTCTTTAAAATTAAAATTATCAAACTTTCTCTTTGTGCGAATTAATGAATTCCAAAACATGCACATTTTTTCTGGAGAAATTGTCTCTTGCTCTTGGTTTTTTATTCTAGAAACTAGATTAGACATAAAATGAGAAATATCTTCAGGGATTTCTCCTTCTATAAAATAAGAACGATTTAAGGGGGACCTGTCCAAAATTTCTAATAAAATAGGTGTCGCTTTTCGAGCTTCTTTATCTGAACCAAACTGGATTACATTATTCCCGATGGAGACTACTTCATTTGGAATAGATTCAGATTCTTCGAAAAATACATTTTTTGAATTGGATAACTGTTGTAAAATGCCTCTTATCTGAGAAATGTCGTTTCCATATATTTCAGAATCTTCTAGGGTCATTTTTGCCCATTCCTTTAACATCCTCCCCCTTCTTATAAAATTGAATGGGCCATCTCTGTCAAAACGATTAATGTAGTTTAAGCATACTTGCAAAGGATTATTTGATTTTCCTTCCCCTCCTAGAATATACTTATCCCATGCATTAAGCAATTCGAGACCCGCCCTACTAGCATTTCTTAACTTCTTTCTTTGAATATTTTCTTGTTCATCTTTCATTCTAGAGAATATTCCTCAATACCCCTCATTAGAATGTTATTTATAAGCTTTATGTTTAGTAACTACTAATAAATGACATTTTAACAGAAAAAATGTTCATAGTTATTTCGCTAAACTTTTAGAGATTAGAAAATGATTCTATTGAATAAACCAGTATCCTTGCCTATAAATATTTATAAATAGAGATTAGCTATTTAAAATAAAATGAAGAGGGAAATTTTTGGATTATTTTTAGCATTATCTTTAGTTTTAACAGCTTCGATGGTTTCTGCGGAAATAGTAATTAATCAGGAGCCAAATTCTTTGTACAATCTTGGAAATATTGTGGAAGTTCTTGCAAAAATTGTGACAGCTTCAGAGGTGAATGGCCATTTAGTTGTTTCTTCTATTTGCAATGGAGTTCAAACAAACGTGCGTTCTCAAGATATTTTTTTATCCGCAGGACAAGAAGAAACA
This sequence comes from Nanobdellota archaeon, assembly GCA_022709585.1. GTDB lineage: Archaea > Nanobdellota > Nanobdellia > Pacearchaeales > GW2011-AR1 > JAKLIN01. The sequence goes on from JAKLIN010000008.1 coordinate 5,322, forward strand.
ATTGATTTGAGATTCATTCTTAACATTGAAAGATTAGGAAGAACAAACGGTGTTTGCGTTGTTAAGTTCTCATTGGATGGTTTTGAGCCTGTTTTAACCAAGGAATTCAAAATCTCTGATAAAATTAATGTTAAATTGCTTTCTGAAGATCAAGAAGCTGACCCTGGGCAAACCTTGTCTATTTCTGGAGAAGCAATTAAAGAGAACGGAGAAGCTGTTAAGAACGGATTTGTGGATTTAGCAGTTAAACAAGGAAATTCTAGCGTTATCTCAGTTAAAAACACAGTGCAGAATGGGTTTTTTATTTTAGATTATACTCTTCCGGAAAAATTGAAAGCAGGAAAATACTTAGTAACCTTTGACGTTTATGAATTAGATTCCAAAGGGCAAAAAACTAACAAAGGATTTGCTAGTTACAATATCAATGTAAGACAGGTTCCAACAAGTTTGAAGATTGTTATAGAAAAAAAAGAAATTCTTCCTGGTTCGCCTTTGAGAGTCAAATCCATTTTGTATGATCAAACCGAAGAGAAAATAGACTCTGTTGCAATGATTAAAATAATCAATCCTGAGCAAGAAACAGCTTTGGAAACAGAAATTAAGACAGACGAGTTCTTGGAATTTGCTACAAATACAACTCAGCCTCCTGCAACTTGGGAAGTTATCTCCACTTTTGATGAATTCTCCGTTGAGGATGAATTCAAAATTTTAGAAAATAAAAAATTATCTATTGAATTCTTAAACAGAACCATCTTTATCACCAATACCGGAAATGTTTTTTATAACGGCACTCTTTTAGTCAGATTGGATGAAAATAGTTCTGTAGGATTAGATGTTGTATTGGATGTGGGCAAAGATCAAAAATACGTACTAACTGCTCCAGAAGGAAATTATTCTGTTAGGATTTTGGAAAATGAAGAAATTCTATTCAATGAAAACTTGTTTTTAACAGGAAATGTAATTAGCGCAAAAGAGCTTTCCGAAAGAACTTTAGATGTGATTCAATACCCTCTTGTTTGGATATTCTTTATGATTGTTTTGGGATTCGCTGGATGGGTATTCTTCAAAAGAGTCTATAAAAAGAGTTTCCTTGGAAAAGCAAATCTTTTTGAAAGAAGAAAACATTCTACTAAAGCGCAGTCAAAAACTGCAGAGCAAAAAGCTCAGGAAAAAGTTTACATGCCTAAACCTGGAACATTGTTAATTAACACGCAAAATATTGCAGAATTATCTCTTTCAATCCAAGGAGAAAAGCAAGCTTCAAGTATAATTTGTGTTCAGCTAAAGAATCCTGGAGAAGTTAGAGTGAATAGATCCGCAGTTCAAGAAACCATGAACAAGTTAGCCGCATTAGCTGAAGAAAACAGAGCAATGATTTACGAAAACCAAGGAACAATCTTGTTTATCTTCGCGCCAATAAAAACAAGAACTTTCAAGAATGAATTGCCTGCAATAATCATGGCTGGAAAAATAAAAGATATACTCACTGAGCATAATAGAATGTTCAAACAAAAAATTAACTTCGGTGTTTCATTGAATCATGGATATATGATTGTAAGACAAGAAGGCAAGAATTTGTTAAGATTCATGGTTTTAGGAACATTAATCACACTTGCTAAGAAACTCGCAACACTTTCAGATGGGGAGCCTCTTTTAAGCGAGGATATAAGAAAAAATATCATGTCTGATATTAAAACTGAAAAAAGAAGCGAGGGAGACTTGGATTTCCATATTGTCAGGGAAATAAGAGACCAAGAAGAAAGAAGAAAGTTTGTAAATGATTTTGTTAGAAAAATGAAGCAGCAAGAGCAAGAAAAGCAGTAATTCTATTATTAACTTATTCAATTGAACTTATTTTATTGAACCTCTTCAAATATTTCTTCCAAATTAATTTCTAAAAGTGCAACAGGCATTCTAATTTTCCAATTTTTCAATATTTCTGGATGAATTTCTCCGACAAATCCAATTGGCTTTGATTTTTCTTTATTTCTTTCATCTTTGACTTTAAGGATTATTTCCCCAACTCTTCCTTTTATAAAATGTAATGGCACTTTATCCGGTTCTTTTACTTCTATATTCAAATTAAGCATTTTGAATAAATAATCCAAAGTTTGTTTCAACTCAGTGAAATTTCCTGGAGAAATGGAAATTGCAAGATGCTCTTCTTCTGACTTAGATTTGCTTGTGAAAACTTTTCCAATTTCAAATAGTCTTTGAGGGTATTCTTTATCTAAATTTTCAGATAAAACTTTCAAAGCGTAATGCGATAAATCTGTTCTAAGAATATTATAGTCTGTTTTCGAGCTTTCAATTTTTATGCAGTCTGGCTGAGATTTTTCTTTGAAACCCATTAAAATAAATTGAGTCTTTTGATTTGTTAAATGATAATTTGAAGTTTCAAGCATATTTGTTCCAACTAAAATTTCTGCAATTTTTCTTTTGATTACTTCGCTTCTTTGCTCTTCTCCATTCGTTGCCACTTCTGGAATTTCTGGAATAAGATTGTCATATCCGTAAGCAACAGCAACATCTTCAATCAAGTCTACTTCGTGCAATATGTCTGTTCTCCAAGCAGGAACTTCTACAAATCCTTTTGAGTATTCATATCCCATTTTTTCAAGGAGATTCTTCAAGGATCTTTCATCAATTTTTATTCCAATAAGCTTGTTTGTGTTTTCCAGAGAAATCTTTTCTTTTGTTGTGCTTAAATCTGGAGTTATTTGTTTTTTACTTTTATCATATTCTAATTCCATTTGGTAGATTTCTCCTCCCATTTCAGCTAAAGAGGTTACAATTATGTTCAAACATTTTTTAAGAGATTCAAAATCAAACCCAGAGCATTCCACGAATACGCTTGTTGTTTTCTCTGTGACTCTTCCTGTTAAAGCAGAGTTAATTACTGGGGGCATGCTCAAAATATTCTTTTGCGAGTCAATAAATATTGGGAATTTTGATTTTCCAGACAAAAGAGGAGCATATTCTTTTCCTACAGGATGTTTCTCAAGTATTTCTAATCCAGACATTTCTTTTTCTGCTCCAAGAGGCATGAATTTAATTTTATCTGGTTCAAAAGCCATGTAAGTTATTGGGAGCTTGATTTCCTCTAAAGGATAGATTCCAATAGCCATCTTTTTTCTTTTTCTTCCAATAGTTGCGTGCAGTCTTTCTTGCAAGTCAATCATGTCCTTGATTCCTTCAGAAGTAAGCTTTAATCCTGAAACTATTGCGCAAGCAGTGAATGGACGCACATCTTTTACAGAACTATCAATTCTTACAGTATAATCTTTTTTTGGAGAGTTAACCTTGTATTTCTTTAATCCTGTTTTTTTCCCAAGATAAGCTAAAAATGCTCTTTTGAAACCATAATAAGAAAGCAAATCTGGGCGATTTGGGAAAACTTCTAATTCAACTTCTTCATCTGTGATTGCTCCAATCGGAGTTCCAAATAAAGAAATCTTTTCTTGCATTTTCTCATCAAGTTTTCCGATTTCTTTTTCAAATTGTTTTTTATTGAGTTTTATGTTTGCCATTTTTTATGAAGTTAGCTTATTTTGAATTTCTTTTAGTTTTTCTTTATCCATTGGTTTTGCTTTTTCCGGATTTAATTCCTTTGCTTTGTTTATTGGAACCAAGTGAATATGAGCATGAGAAACTCCAAAGCCTTCAACTCCAACACCTACTCTTTTACAGCTTATTCTCTTCTTCAGGATTTTTGCAACATTCTTTGCAGCAAGCATTAATTCCGTGTATTCTTTGTCAGACAAGTCAAATAAATAATCTTCGTGTTTCTTTGGAACAACAAGAGTGTGTCCAGGATTCACGGGGTTTACATCTAAAAAAGCTAGATGCTTTTCATCTTCCCAGATTTTAAAGCAGGGAATTTCTTGTTTCAATATTTTGCAAAATATGCAGTTCTCCATTTTAACTTTTCATCCAGAACTTTGTTTTTCTTAGCTGTTCTAAGTCATTTTTGTAAAGTTCACGAAGATCTTTAATTTGATAATAATCCATGATAATTCTGTCAAATCCTTGCCCCCAAGCAAGTATTGGAATATTTTTTCCTAAAAGAGGAACAGCGATTTCAGGGCGGAATATTCCTGCTCCTCCGAGTTCAAACCAGATTTTTCTTTCAGGATGCCATGCACGTATCTGGACACTTGGTTCAGTGTAAGGATAATATGTTGGCAAGAATCTTATTTTTTCAAATCCCATTCTTTTGTAGAACTCTCTTAAATATCCTAAGAGATGCCTTAGGTTAACATTTTCATCAACAACAATTCCTTCACTTTGATAGAATTCAAATCCATGTTTCCAATCAACTGTTTCATTTCTAAAATTTTTATCTAATGAAAAGAATTTTCCTTTTCTTTGCTGGATTGGTAATTTAGAAAGTTCATACAATTTCTTAGCAGAAATGCAAGTTGTATGAGTTCTTAGAACTGTTTTTTTTGCTTCTTCAGAATCCCACTGATATCTCCAGCCCTTGCTTCCTGAAATTCCTTGCTCATGCGCCATTTTAACAGAATCAACTAACTTTTTATCTGGCAATTCTGATTTTTTTGAAATAAAGAAAGTGTCTTGCATTTCTCTTACTGGATGATCCTGAGCAGTGAACAAAGAATCAAAAACCCAGAAACTTGAATTTATTATATCCCCCCTCATTTCTTGGAATCCCATCTCAACCCAGATTTTTTTTGCATAATCTATTGCTTGATTGACAAAATGCCTTTTTCCCCCACTTATTTCTGGAAGAGGCGCTTGAATGTTGTATTTCCTGAATTTTTTCCCTTTCCAAAGTTTTTCATTTTGAATCATCTCAGGAGTGACTTGCTCAATAAGAGATTCGTGATCTATCTTTAAATTTAAAATCTTTTTTCCTAAATCTTTTATTTTAATCTTGACTTCAGTTTCTTCTTTTATTTTTACAATGTCTTTTCTTCTTTGCAAATCTCGGAAAACATTGATTTGCTCTTTAGGAATCGAATCCAAATTTATTGGAAGAGAATCTAAAAAGAGCTCTTCATCGGTTTTTTTAGAAGCACCGAAACCCCCGGAATTGCTCAAAACAAGATTCTGGTTTTTAATGTCGACTATATTTTTTCTTTTTAAAGTTCCAATTGAAATTTTAAATTCTTCATCAGAAAGTTTAGACTGCTTTTGAGCCTCCTGAAAATTTATTATTCTTTTTTCATTTATTAAATTCAGCAACCTTCTTTCAGGCAATCCATTTTTCTGATGCAGAATCCCATTTGTTCCCAAATCAACTATTTTTGTTTTCTCATAAACTAAATCTATAAGCCCTTTGTCTTTCAGGTACTCCAATGCCCTTAAAACAGAAGTTTTGTCTAAATTTGATTTTTTGCAAATATTCACAATATCTTTTTCTTCTAAGTGAGGAAGAATCTTAAGTTCATTTGAACTCAAAGAGTCTACAATATCTTTTGTGTCCATTTTAAATAAAATCTAGTTAAATATAACTAAAAATCTTGTTTTTATAAATCTTTTATTATATTTTATAACGAAGAAGTCATCCAAGTAGGCATTCCTAAAATTAATCCAAGCGAACGCAAATCATAATCATTTCTATGATGTTCTTCTTCTAAAAAAAGGACTTTCATCTTAACTTTATTTTTAGAGCAAAGCTTTATGTTTTGTTTTATTCTTCCTAAAATTTCTGCTCTTTCTTTTCCCGAACTTTCAATTATTTCATCTAGAAATATTCCCACTTCAACATCATTTTTTTTAGCAAGTTTCACCATCACAGAGTCCAGTCCCGAGTCTCTCTGTTTCATTTTATCTTTTCTGTTTTTTTGCTTGATTAACAAAACACTAATCTTTTCTTTTTCCAAGACTTTTCGCGCAATAGCATCATCAGGGCTTGAAAAAACAATCCTTTCTTTTTGAAATTGTTTTATTTTTTTCCTGGCTGCATCAAAATTAGTTTCTTCAATGAAAATTGTTTGATTCATTTTATTCTTCTTCCTGCTCTTTTATCCTGTTTTTTCCTTTTTTAATCTTCTTTTTTTGCTTTTTTGGCTTTAATTTGATGTTATCCAACCAGCTGAATATTTTAAAGCCGAATCCAAATAAGCCAAGAATAACTGCGAGAGCAATTAAAATAATTCCCGCGATTGCAAGGGCTTTTATTACATATTCTGATTTGTTGAAGAATATATTGAATATCTCACTGCCGATTAATTTTATTGAACTTGAAGAAATCTTTTTTATTCCCAATAGAACTAAAGAGGTTAAAAGAGAAAGAATTCCGACTAAAACAAAGAAATTTCTTTTTTTGGAAACAAGCAAAAACAAAACTCCCATAAGAATCAAACTCCCGCTTAAAGCGTATTTGAATTTTTGATACCAATACTCTCTAGCTTGTTGAGATATAAAAAAATAAGGAACTTGATATTTTTTAGCGCAATTCCAGTAGTTGCATTCATATTCTTTGTAGTAAACCTCATGAATTAATTCTTCTGACTCTTCTTTAAATGAAACATTGCTCAAGCTTGGAGACTTCATTTTTTCTTCGAGAGACTGTTTCAGGCTTTCTGTGAAAGGTATTTCTTTTCCCCATTTAGAGCTTAATATCGCATCCAAAACTCTATCTGTCGCAGAGATATTTTTGTTTATCTCTCCTTGTTTTGTAATTATATTTTCTCTTAAAAAAGTTTCAACATAAGGTCCTGCGTTTTTTTGCACTTCATTGTATTCCAAAGATGAATAAATTATGAAAGATACAGAACCTAAAATAAAAGACAAAAATAGCAAAAAACTCAATATTAGTGTAAGAGCTTTTGAGATTAATCCCATATTTCATTAAGACTGAAGCAATTTATAAAACTATTATTTTAAATTGATTCAATTTTACATTCTTTGCAAAACTTTTATTCTTTCGGCAATTGGTGGGTGTGTGCTTGTTAAATTTCTGAGCGGGCTCGCAAAGAAAAGAGGGGCAATTGCTTTGTTAACTTTTTTGGTTGGAGCATCATCTTGTTGAATTTTTTCCAAGGCTTGAATCAACCCATTAGGATATCTTGTGAACTTCACTGCAGAAGCATCAGCAGAATATTCTCTTTTTCTGGAAATTGCGAACTGAACTAATTGAACAATAATTGGCGCGATTATTGCAAGAATAATTCCGATTAAAATGAATATCCCCTTTCCATTGTCGCTTCTATCATTTGAATTTCCGGAACTTCCTGTGCTGCCTCTGTACCATAAGCTTCGCAAAAACATTTCAGAGATAATAGAAATCATTCCCACCATCACTGCAACCAAAGTCATATATCTGATGTCATAACTTTCAATATGTGCGAGTTCATGAGCTAAAACACCTTCTAATTCTTTTTTATCCAGTTTTTCAAGTGCACCTTCTGTAACGCAAATAACAGAATGTTTCGGGTCTCTCCCAGAAGCGAATGCATTTATTTGAGAAGAATTCATTACATAAAGAGAAGGCATTGGAACTCCGCTGGCTAAAGTAAGCGATTCCACTAAATCGTAATACTGCTTGTGAAACGTTTTGTCTGCTTTTTTAGCGTTAACTGTTGCAAGAGCAATCTTGTCTGAGTTGTAATAACTTACTAAAAGATAACCTAAAGAAAAAATTATTGAGAATATCATTATGATAAAGAAAAAGCCTGGTTCAAAAGCAAAAGAAATTGCATAACCCAATGCAATTAAAGTAGCAAAAACAAAAAACATCAAAATATAAGATTTAATCTTGTTTCTTGCAATTTGATCTCTGAAATCAATTCTTGAATTTTCTAAACCCTTTTTCATAAAAGTTTTATTAGAAGACTGTTTATTAAATTTACTGTCGACACCGAAACTTTTAATAATCTCTTTTTGTTTTATTTCCAGAGGTGCATAAGCAGTTAAGCTGTTATAATTTTATGAAAATCAAAAGTGTTTTCAAGAATAATGGAATGATTCCTGAAAAATACACTTGCGATGGGGCAAATATCAACCCTCCATTAGAATTTTCCGAGCTTCCAGAAGAAACAAAGAGCATCGCTCTTTTTGTTGAAGGGGCTGATAACCCTATGAAAATTATGATTCATTGGATTGTTTGGAATATTCCTCCAGAAAGAATCCAAGTTTTTGAAAAACTTTCTCCAATGATCTCTGTTCAAGGGATTAATGACTTTGGGCAGAACTCTTATAACGGGCCTTGCGTGGTGTCTGGAAAGCACCCCTACACGTTCAAGGTTTTTGCACTTAATACGCTTTTGAATCTTCCAGCAAGTTCAAGGAAATCTGATGTTGAAAGAGCAATGCAAGGGCATATTTTAGATAAAGCTGAACTGGTAGGTTATTATTCCCGGCAAAAAGAAAAGCCCAAAGGCTTTTTTGGCAGAATGTTTTCTAAGAAATGAATGTATCATGGGAGATATCTTTTTTGAATATTTTTAAAGAGTTATATCTTTTAAGTGGTTACACCAGAAAAGTTTAAATACACTCTAATTTTGTTTTGAAATATAACCTTAAAATACGCGAAATGTGTTGAAAGGGGGTTATATAAAAAAATGAACGAAGAAAAAGAATTAGACATTTTCTGTAAAGTTGCAAAAAGTATAGACGATGTTTTGGGATTCTCTTCTGGCACTGTTGGTGCTAAACTTCTTATAAGTGCAGCCAACTCCACCAAAAGACCAGAAGGTTTTTGTGGATTGTTTACCCTAAAAGAGTTAAATAATAAAGAGCCAGAAGTTATAAGAAAACTTCTTAGTTATCCTTTAGAACTCTGTAATGAAGAAGCATACATTGATAACAGCAAAACCGAAATCTACACTAATGGGATTATATCTTTAACTTACAGAGCTAGGAAAAGAGAATAAACTCTTGAAACATTTTATCTTATTTTTTAACATTTTTAATTAAAATTCTTTACTTTTTTCTTTTAGGAAACTTTATAAATCATTTAGAATAAAGTTTTAACATGAAACGATCAAGCAGAAGATGGAAAAAGAAAAGGCAAATGCGTTGGAAGTGGCAACGTAAAAGGCTGAAGAAAGAAAAGCATAAGAGAAAGCTGCGAAGAGAAAGAAGTAAATAAGCCTGCAATTAGTTCTGAATTTATCCTATTTATTACCTTATTTTACACTTGGTCTATTTGGATTTATTTTATATCCTTTCTGGATTATAACAATATTTATAAGTTGGGGGTTGAAATAACTATTAATGGCATCAGAAATTTGGACAGAAAAGTATCGTCCTGTTAAGTTTAAGGATGTTGTTGGACAGGATGATGTTGTAAAAAGAGTTGAAGCATTAACTAACTCATTGAATATTCCTCACTTGTTATTCGCAGGACCAGCTGGAACAGGTAAATCCACACTGGCTTTAGTTGTTGTAAGAGAGCTTTTTGGAGACAACTGGAAAGATAATTATTTGGAATTAAATGCCAGTGACGAAAGAGGTATTAATATTGTTAGAGAGAAAGTCAAGAATTTTGCTAGAACAAAATCCTTAGGAGAAGTGCCTTTCAAGGTTATTTTCTTGGATGAAGCAGATGCTCTTACCCCTGAAGCTCAGCAGGCTTTGAGAAGAACAATGGAAAATTATTCTTCAACTTGCAGATTCATCCTTTCTTGCAATTATTCTTCTAAAATCATTAGCCCGATTCAATCACGTTGCGCTGTATTCAGATTCAAGTTGCTAGAAAAAAAAGATATTGAGAAAGTTATTCAAAGAATTTGTGAAACTGAGAAATTAACAATAACTCCAGAGGCATTGGAAATTCTTTATGAAGGAAGCGAAGGAGACTGTAGAAAATGCATTAACTTGCTTCAATCAACAGCTTCAATTTCACCTTCTGTTACTCCTGACTTGGTTTCTACAATCATTTCAAATGCCAAGCCAAAAGACATTAAGGTTGTTTTAGATTATGCAATTGCAGGTGATTTTGCTAAAGCTAAAGAAAAATTATTAGATATTATGTTAAGAGAATCAATTTCCGGACAAGATGTGATTAAAGCAATGCAAAAAGAAATCTGGGAGCTTCCTGTTGAACCGGAATTAAGAGTAAGATTAATTGAAAAAACCGGTGAAAGCGAATTTAGAATAACAGAAGGTTCTGACCCATTCATACAACTTCAATCTCTTCTTGCAAGTTTTGTGCTTGCAGGAATCGGAAAACAGTCTCATTAGACTTGGAAGCTGTATTCAAATAAAATCATTTTAAAAATAATATGCAGTGGGTTGAAAAATATAGACCAGAACATTTTCAAGATGTTAGGGGGCAAGAAGAGGCTATTTCCAAATTAGTAGTTTTTGTTCAGAAATTTGGAAGAAGCGCTAGTGCGAAAAAAGCAGCTATTCTTTACGGGCCTCCGGGTGTGGGTAAAACAACAATCGCGCAGGTTGTTGCAAATGAAACCAAATCCGAAATTTTTGAGTTAAACGCTTCTGATTTAAGAAACCGGGATAATTTAAGAGAAATTCTAAAGCCTGCGTCGGAGCAAATGTCACTTTCCAAAGAAAGAAAAATTATTCTTATTGATGAAGTTGATGGAATTTCTGAAGCTGATTGGGGCGGACTCCCTGAGCTTATGGCTTTAATTGATTCCACGAATTGGCCAATGATTTTAACTGCAAATGATGTGTGGGGAAAAAAGTTTGTTGCTTTAAGAAAAAAATCTGAGTTTATTCAACTTAAAGAAATTGATTATAAAACAATAAAAGATGTTTTGATTAGCATTTTAAGAAAAGAAAATAAGTTCATTGATAATAATATTCTTACTGCAATCTCTGTCAAGGCAAAAGGGGATTTGCGTGCAGCAATAAATGATTTGCAAGTTGCCGCTTCAATGGAAAATCCTTCTGCAGTTTTAGACAATGAAAGAAATATAGAAACAGATGTTTTCAATGCTTTGAGAATGATTTTCAAGGGAGCTCCAAATTCAAATGTTACAAGCGTGTTTGATTCTGTGGATGTTCCTATTGATGAAATAATGCTTTGGATTGAAGAAAATATTCCTTTAGAATACCAAGGAGAAGAATTGTACAAAGCATATGAATCATTAAGCAAAGCTGATATTTTCAAGGGCAGAATTTACAAACAGCAATACTGGAGATTTTTGCTTTATCAAAATATTTTCCTTAGTTATGGAATTTCCGCAGCAAAACAAGAGGCTAAAACCGGATTTACAAATTACAAGAAACCTGAGAGAGTTTTGAAAATTTGGCTTAATAATCAGCGTGTTGCAAAAAAGAAGTCTATTGCAGAGAAATATGCCAAATTTATGCACATTGGAGAAAAGCGTGCTTTGCATGAATTTCCCGTGATAAAGAATATCCTGAAAGACCCGAAAATCCGAAAAGAGCTTAAATTAGAACAAGAAGAAATCGAGTATTTGGACAGGGATATCTCAATAAGTTCAGCTAATTAAACTAAATCTGAAAAATAAATAAAACAAAAGTTTATCCTCTATAAACCATAGTTTTTTATATTTAAAACGAGTTTATTTAATATGGGTTTAAGCATAAAAGATATTGTACCAAGAAAAGAAATTGAGATTTCTGAATTAAGCGGCAAAACTGTTTGTGTTGATGCTTTCAATATCCTTTACCAATTTTTAACAAGTATCAGACAAATAGATGGAACCCCTCTAATGGATAATGAAAAAAGGATTACAAGTCATCTCTCGGGAATTCTTTATAGGAATACTAATTTAATTGAAAACGGAATAAAATTGATTTATGTTTTTGATGGGCATGCTCCAGATTTGAAAAATAAGACTCATCAGTTAAGACAAGAATCTAGAGAAATTTACAAAGAAAAATATGAACAAGCAAAAACCGATGAAGATATTGAAGGAATGAAAAGATACAGCAGTCAATTTATCAGATTAAATGATGAAATGATTGAAGAAAGCAAAGAGCTGCTTGAAGCAATGGGAATAATGGTTGTTCAAGCTCCAGGAGAGGGAGAAGCAGAAGCAGCTTATCTCGCAAAAATAAAACCAGAGATTTATTCGAGTGTAAGTCAGGATTATGATAGTTTGCTTTTTGGAGCTCCTAGGTTAATTCGAGGGTTAACAATCACAAAAAAGAAAACATTTAACGGTTGGGTGGAAGCAAAACCAGAATTAATTGAATTAGACAAAGTTTTGAATTTCCTTAATTTGGATCTGGATCAGCTTATTTGCCTTGGAATTTTGGTGGGAACAGATTATAATCCTAAAGGAATTCCTGGAATAGGGCAAAAAAAAGCATTACAAATTGTTCAAAGATACAAACAGCCTGTTTTGATTTTTGACAGCGTGGAAAAACAACTTCAAGAGCTTTCTGAGCAAGACAAATTTGATTGGAGAGAGATTTTCGCACTTTTCCATAAAGCAGATGTTTGCGATGCTGATTTGAAATTTCCTAAATTAGACAAAGAAAAAATAAAAGAGATTCTTGTAAAAAAGCATAATTTTTCTGAAGAGCGAGTTGATAAGCAAATTGAAAGACTTGAAGAAGCGCATGAAAAGCAAAAACAAAGAGGGTTAAACGAGTGGTTTTAAAGAAGTTTTTACTATTAATTTTCAAATCAGCAAAATGTTTATAAGTTTAGAAGGAATAATCCATTTATGGCTAAGCCCAAATCGAAAAAGAAGGTGAAATCTGGAATCAAGAAAAATCCAAGAAAGCCAGCTCGTTTTAATTCCAAGTTAAAAAAATCTGAAAAATTAAAATGTGTGCTTAAATTAATTTTGATTTCAATTCTGGTTGCTTCTCTGATATTTTTTCTTTTTAGATTCATGACTAGCATCACTGGAAATTCTGTTGTTTCAGACACATTGGAAAGTGATTTTGTTCTTAATGGAATTAAACCTGTTTTTGATACTCTCCTTGGAGAATCCGGAGAGAATCAAATCTTATTAGTAAGAATTATGTTTTTGCTTTTGACTTTTTTCATTTCTTCAACCATACTTAAGATGACTTTGTTTAGCAATCGTCAAGACACTTTTGCAAGAATTTCTTTAGGAATAATACTCGCAATTCTTTTAACAAGATGGATAGTTAATCAAGAGCTCGTTGAAAACGTTTTGATGTCTTATAATGCAACCGGAATGGCTCTTCTCACCCTTGTTCCTTTTGCAATTTCTTTTTATATTTTCACATTCAAATTCCGAGGAGTGAGATACAGAGTATTCAGGAAATTTGGATGGATTATTTTGACAGTTTATTGCGCTGTGATTTGGTTTATTGCTTATAATGGCAAAGACTTAGGAAACTATGGTCCATTAAAATGGGTTTATCCAATTGTGGCTATCCTCGCATTTCTTTTATTCTTGATGGATAATACTATTCAAAGCTATTTCAAAAAAGAAAGAGCTCAGAATATAATTGAGTCCCAGCTTTTAGAGCAAGAAGAAAAATATTTAGAACAGATAGCTGATGAAAGAATAAAGCTGAATAAGAAAGTTATTACTCCTGAAGAATTCGATAAGAAAGTAAAAGAGATTCAGCAAAGCATTTCTAATCTTCATCGAAATTAATTCTTTGTTAATTCTTTGTTTTCAACGAAATGTTTATAAGTTTAGGAGGCATAATTGAAATATGTCTAGAAATAGTCTCAATAAAAAGAGGAGAAAATCTAATTTTAGTTATTTTGAATCTGAAAAGCCAGAAAAGTCTGAATTGATTTTAAATGTATTTTCTTTACTGCTTCTCGCTTTAACAATCTCATTTATTTTTGTTCCATTCTCATTTAGAATTAACGGGTTTGTTACTGGAAATTCGGTTCTTGTTGGAAATAACCCTTCTTACGGGCCTCAAGCATTTCTTACTGGAGTTTCTGATGTGCTCACAAGTTTGATACAATCAATTCAGCCTGTTTCTGAAGTTATTTTAGGAGAAACCCCCGAACAAGTGTTTATTTCTAAGGTTATGCTGATGATTCTCATATTTTTTTCTCTATGGTTCGGCCTTGGAAAATTAGAGCCCTTCAAGCAAGGAAAACCTATTTTTACTAAAATTGTTTTGAGCGTTGTTCTTTCAATTTTGTTCACCAGATGGGTTGTTTCTGAAGAATTGGTAAAAACAGTGATGATGCCATATAATGCATTCGGCGCTGCACTCTCAGCATTTGTGCCTTTAGTTTTAGCATTCTTTGTTATTGAATTAGGACTTAAGGGGAGAGAATTCAAGATTCTTAGAAAATTAGGCTGGATAATGGTAGTAGCTTTCTTCATAATCTCTTGGTCAATGGCTTACAAAGAAATTGGCAACATGAAAAATCCAGAATTAATTTGGACATATCCTCTAGGCGCATTGTTAGCCTTTGTTCTTTTCTTTGCAGATTATACAATTCAAGCTTATCTGAAATCAGAGAGAGCTGTTGCCAGAGTAGATGTTCAGAAAAAAGAAATCGAGTTGGCTTATTACAGAGAAATTGCTCAGGTTAGAGAAGATTTGAAAAACAAGATTATAACTGGAGATGCCGCAAAACAGCAGATTAAAGAGCTGGAAGACAAAATTCAGAATTTGTATAAATAATTCTATTTCTCGCCGTTGTTTTTAAAATATTTTTGCAACTAGCTAAATATTTATAAACTTAAAAATAGTAAAATGAATATGCCTAGAGCTAAGCTAAAAAAGAAGAGTGTGCCTAGAAAAACAACTAAATCTTCAAAGAAATCGACTATAGTTAAAGCAAAATCTGCTAAAACCAAGATTCCTAAAAAAAATTCTATTTTACTAAAGATAATCCGCAACTTGCCTGCAATTGTCTTGTTAATCTTTTTGCTAGCGTTTATTTTCCTAAAAGTTTCTGCTAGTTTCACGGGAAATGCAATATTTATTCCAGAAGGTGCTCTTGTAGATTCGGATAATCCTGAGTTAAAGGGAGGGGTAGAAGAAGATTCTTTAGGAGAATATTATCTTCCAGGTGAAAGCCTTCCCGATGAAGGAACCCCTTTAGGAAATACAGGCATTTCTATAGATAAACCCCAGATTAAGATTCAAGATTCAAAAAAAGTTGCGGAAGAATTTGGAAAATCTTATGACTCTTTTGTTGAGCAAGCAATTTTGCCTTGGTGGAATGTCCTTTTTGGAGAAACTAGCACAAGTGTTTTCTTATCCAAATTAATGTTTGTTCTTTTGATGTTTGTTGGATGCTGGTATGTTTCGGGGCAAGTTGATGAAATTAAAAAGAGTTGGATTATGCATACTCTCTTAACAATTATTCTTGGGATTTTATTCACTAGATGGATTGGAGAGGATACTATTGTTAAGAATGTTTTAATGCCTTACACTGCTGTTGGAGCAGGGCTTTCCACACTTCTTCCAATTGGAATAGCCTTTTACATTCTTGTATTAAAGATGCAGGGAAAAAGAAACGCTTTAATGAGAATTCTTGGATGGATTTTCATTTTTTGTTATTTGGGTGTTTCTTGGTGGATAGGATATAAAACCATAGAAGTAAACAGAGAGTATTTAGTAGTTTATCCTATTGCAATGGCACTAGTTCTCATCCTTGCTGCATTTAGCAAGACAATTCAAGTTTCATTAAGAATTGCTTCTATTGGAACAGACTTGGACTTTGAGAAAGAATTGCGTATACAAGAAATTAATCGTCAAATGAGAATTGCAACTGAAAACATGACTCATGCAAAGTCTGAAGAGTCAAGAATAGCCGCTAAAGAAGTATTAAAAGGATTAGAAGAACAAGTAAAAGAGATTCTTTCTTCTAAGTAGTAATTTAATTTTATCTGAAATAAATTTATAAAGTTGATTTGTGTTTTTGTAATATGTTCAAAAAGAGTTGGAAATTATTAGCAATTTTTGCAATTTTCTCATTAGTTGCCTTTGGACAGTTTATTTCCGCAGAGCCTTCTTCAGCAGCAAGCAGCGAAACTTTTGAGGGGATAAAATCTGTTTTCACAGAATCTATTGGGCCTTTCTTCAGAGTTTTATTCTTTTCTGAATCAGATATCTCTGGAAATCTATTTGTAGAAAAGACTTTATTTTTTATTATCATTTGCTTGCTGATTTTTTTAGTTCTTGGAAATTTTCCTTTATTCAAAGAGAATAAGCCTATCAGAGTCATTGTTACCTTAGCAGTTTCGATTTTAGCAACGCGATTTATGCCTTTTGGCTGGTTGAATACTCTTATTGGAGAATACAAAGCATTAGCAATGATTATGGCTTATCTTTTAATCTGCTCGCCTTTTTTGATATTTGCATACATCTTACACTTTTATTTAACTGATTCTTCAATAATGAGAAGATTCGGATGGATTTTGTTTATTTCCATTTACACCTCTCTTTGGTTTGGCGCAGATAGCGCGGAGAACAGTTTAATTTTCTTGTTAGTGTTAATTGCTGCAGTCTTAGCTTTGATTTTTGATAAGAGTTTGCATAACTTATACAAAAGTTTTCATAGAGAAGTTGAGAAAGCAGAATTGCAAAACGATAAAAAATAATTCTTGGTGATGGTTTTAAAAATCTTGATTGCTTGAATGTTCTATGAATGAAAAATCTGTTGGATATGATTCTTTTGGAAATGCAGTTGTTTTGAAGTTCTCTTCAGATTGGGCTGAAAAAGCCAAGAAGAAATTTGCCGATGAGCTTTTAAGGAAAAATAAGGCAATCAAAACAGTTTTAGAGAAAACAGGCAAATTCAAAGGAAGACTTAGAAAAATGCAAACCAAGCATCTTGCAGGAGAGAAAACCAAAGATGTTGTTTATCATGAAAATGGATGCGTTTTCAGGTTCAATGTGGATGACACTTATTTTTCTTCAAGATTAAGCAATGAGCGCGCGGAGATTGCTAAGCAAATCAAAAAGCAAGATAATGTTCTGGTTATGTTCGCAGGTGTTGCTCCGTATCCGATTGTAATAGCCCGAAATTCCAACGCAAACAGGGTTTATTCCAACGAAATCAATAGAACTGCTAATAAGTATGCTGAGCTTAATATCGAGCTTAACAAGCTTAAAGACAAGGTTATTTTGCTTCCAGGAGACATTAAACTCGTCTCTCAGAAAATAAAAAAAGGATTAGCTGTTAAAGGAGAAAAAGTTCCAAAAGAATTTGATGTTATTGTTATGCCTCGCCCTCAGCTTAAAGATAGTTTCCTTGAACAAGCATTTGCCTTGTCCAGAGGCGGGAAAAAAGGCACAAGAGTGTATTATTATGATTTCTACAAAGAATCTGAGCTTAACGATTTAATTGAGAAAATAAAAATACAAGCAATGAAAGCAAAAAAGAAAATTAAAATTCTTAATGTTAAAAAAGCAGGGGAAGTTGCGCCTTACACATTCAGATTTCGAGTGGATTTCAGAGTTTTGTGAATTCTTAATTTTTGTTTGATTCTTCTTGGATTGGTTTTATTTGCCCATGGTTACTTAAATTACCATATGGTAACCAAAGTATTTATATAGTTTTCAAGGTTACCATAATCATGAAAGTCAAAGAAATCTCTGTTGAATTAAAATTAAGCAGAATCAAACCTGTTCAGTTTAGCTTTGCAACTAATTTGATTGTTAATTGGTTTTTTGCTTATCCTGAAGCTAAGATAAATCTAACTGAACTCTCTAGAAAATTGCAAATTTCCAAGAGAACCGCCAGTGAAGTTATAATTAATCTTAAAAAACAAGGTTTTTTAGAAATAGAACAAATTGGAAAATCTTGGAGAATTTCTTGCAATATTCAGCATCCTTACAATCAAAGTCATAAAATTGCGAATAATCTCTCTTTGGTTTATCGTTCGGGGGTCATAGAAAAAATTTACAAACTAGTGGGAAATCCTAAATCAATTATTCTTTTTGGAAGTTATAGAAAAGGAGATGACATCAGCACAAGCGATTTAGATATTGCTGTGGAAGTTGTTGGAAATGAACCTTTAAAGATAGTTTCTTTAGGAGTAATCTCTGAATTAGGATTCAGGAAAAATGTTCCAGTGAATTTGCACATTTTTTCTAAAAGTAAGGTTGATTCAAATTTGTTTGCTAATATTGCTAATGGCATCGTTTTAGACGGTTTTTTAGAGGTTAAAGCATGAATTTCAGATACAAGCGTTCAGACCCAAAGAATGCAATAAGTATTCTCGAGGCAGCAAAACGAGAAATAGAATATACACTCACTTTAGAAGTAACAGAAAAATCTTGTTCAACAATAATAAGAAATATTTATGAATGTTTTAGAATGATGGGAGACGCACTTCTGACTTACCGAGGAAAAGTTACTCAAGATCATGCAGAATGCATAAAAGAACTAATGAAATTAAACATAAAATCTGAAAGAGCTCTTGGAGCTTTAGACAATTTAAGAATTTTAAGACACAACATTAACTATTACGGCTATCAGCCTAAAATTGAAGAAGTCAAAGACGCGTTAAGTCTTACAAAAGCATTATTTGAGCCTCTTTACAAAGTTGTTTTCAAAGAAGTTAACAAGTGATTTAAAGAGGTATGCAGAGGCGCAAACTCTTCTTGAGTTATTACTTATTATCTGTTACTTATCAGTAGTAACAAATAGGAAGATTTAAATATCAATTACTCTTTAATAAAATATGAAAAATCAAACAATTAATCTTATTTATCAAGCAGGAATTCCAGAAAACGAAAAACAAGCTGTAAGAAGAGGGGTAGGAAAATTAGCAAGGCTTTTAGGGTTACAGCTCAACGAGTCTGGAAGAGAAATTCAAGAGGGCAATGCTAATTTAAGTGATTACATAAGAAAAAATAAAAATTATTCCACAAATCAAGTTTTAATAAAAAGTTTTAATGGTTTAAGGAGTTCAAGAGGCAGTGGTTCTTACAATATTTATATTCTAAAAGACGATATTTCTGTTTCTGGCTGTAATTACATCTTTGGTATTGGCTCTGTTGATTCTCGTGGTGCAGTAGTCTCTTCTTGCCAGCTTCAGAATTTAGATGACTTTTACAGAACCGAATGTTTAGAAACAATTGTAGAACATGAAGGTGCACATGTTCTTGGTACAGATG
>JAKLIN010000009.1 GCA_022709585.1 Nanobdellota archaeon
AGAGGATTTAGTAACAATGGATAAGCTTCGAGAAATTTATGAAAATCAAGCAAAAACTGTGCCTATCTCAAATTACACCGACAATCATTTGTTCATTCATGCATTGAGAAACCCTCTCTCTAAAGATACCTATCTTTCTCCGGGAAAAGATACTACTCAACCTTCACTTCAAGGATTAAACCGCCCCTATGAAGACCAATTAAACACTCTCAGTGAACTTTCTCCTTTTTTGAGTGTATCTTCTACTCCTAAAAAAAGAATTCAAACAAATCTCTTTAACGAACGTGCAACAGGAATAATTCTTGAAGAGGGAGATATTTATGACGCTTCTAGACATGACTTATTTAGCAGAGGAATATCTGGAAAAAGAGTAAAAACAAGAAGAAAAAATCCTCGACTTGATCCTTCAGATGATGGAGAGGCTTCTCTTGAAATTGAACATAGAGCAAAACAAGCTCTTCTTGGGCCGAGTAACCCCCAATGGAGACATAACGAATTTATTGTTGGGAATTATAAAATAGGGGGTTTTGTTTTAAATCCGGATTTATTTTATAAAATTGGTCAAAACGCCTCAGAAGTATATGAAAACTCCTCTTCAGTTCGAAGGCGAGAGATTCAAAAGATACTGGATGAATCGGAAAGATTAAATGTGCCTGTTTTTAAGTACGATTCTGAAAAAAGCTCATCTCCTCTCACCCGGGTTGATCCTAAAGATTATAAAAAAGAATTTTTATACCGCGCATAACTCCAGAACCAAAAGAAACCTTTAAAAAAGCTCCAGCTTTGGCTATAATGGAAAATATTTATCATCACGATAAATTCACATTCACTTTCAAACTCATGCTACTTTTGCAGATTTGCAAGGCATAATTGGGTAGTTGGCAGTACAAGGTGGTAAATATTTCTAAGTGAA
The DNA here is from genome assembly GCA_022709585.1 of Nanobdellota archaeon. GTDB lineage: Archaea > Nanobdellota > Nanobdellia > Pacearchaeales > GW2011-AR1 > JAKLIN01. Next base: position 914 of record JAKLIN010000009.1, read on the forward strand.
ATCCTAGATTTCATTAACTAAATAAATAAATCAAAAATAAAAACAAAATGGCAAAAATAAGTCCGGTATCAATCAAATATATGATACACGCAAACTTCATTGTTGAAGGCTTTTTAGAAAAGCCAGATGTAATCGGAGCTCTTTTTGGACAAACAGAAGGACTTCTTGGCGCTGAACTTGAGATGAGGGAACTTCAAAAAGAAGGAAAGATTGGACGAATTGAAGTTGACTTGGAAAAAGACAACAAAAAAACAATTGGAAAAATCAAAATACCTACAGCTTTAGATCAGTCTGAGACAGCTTTGATTGCAGCAGCAATTGAAACAATTGAAAGAATCGGCCCTTGCGATGCGCAGATTGAAACAGAAAAAATTGAAGATGTCAGAGGAAGTAAGAGAGAGTATATTGTTGACCGTGCTAAGAAATTAATGAAAGGACTTCAAGACGGAACAAGCTCAAGAGAAATTTCCAACGAAATCAAACTTTCAAGCAGAACAGAAGAAATTGTTGAATACGGACCTGAAAAACTTCCAAGCGGAGATTTGTCAGGAGACGAAATCATTGTTGTTGAAGGTAGAGCAGATGTTGTCAATCTTTTAAGAAATGGAGTCTCAAATGTAATTTGTATGAACGGAACAAAGCTTCCGGAAACTATTAGCAAATTAAGTCATGAAAAAGATTTGATTTTGTTTGTTGATGGAGACAGAGCAGGCAAACTGATAATACAAAATGTTGTCACTAATGCTAGAATCAAATACATTGCTGTTGCTCCTAGCGGAACAGAGGTCGAGGAATTAGCTGGAAAAGAAATTCTTCAAGCTTTGAGGAAAAAACTTCCAGTTCAAGAATTTTTATATGCAGAGAGAAGGTCTGTTGAAAAGCAGGCCGACTCTTTTGACAGATTTTATAATCAAAAAGCACAACAAAGACAAACATCCAATGAAAAAGAAACTTCAGTTAAAGAAAATAAAGAAGTTGCAATTGATGAAGAAAAAATTAAAAAAATATTCAAGCAGATTTCTGGAACAGGAAATGCTGTTGTTCTTGATGGCAACATGATTGAAATAAAAAAAGTCAGCGCGCGCGCTTTGACAACTTTTCTAAAAAGAACAAATCAGCGCATTGGCGCTATTGTTATTGATGGAACAGCTACAAAAACATTATTGGAAGCTGCAGAAGATTTGGAATGCAAGGCAATTGCGGCAAAGAATTTCGCAGCAACAAGTGCAAAATTGAAATTATTTAGTTTTTAATAAAATGATAAAATTTGGACCTGCTGGACTTGGCTCAGTAAATGAAGCTGTGCAAAATCTGGAAACATATTCTAAATTAGGGCTAAAAGCTTGTGAAATCGCTTTCACTTACGGACCATACATTAAAACAGAGAAAGAGGCATTAATAATTAGAAAAGCTGCTGAAAAGTTTGGAATTGAACTAACTATTCATGCTCACTACTGGATAAATCTTAGTTCAGAAGAAAAAGAAAAAGTTGAAGCCAGCAAAAAAAGAATTCTGGAATGCTGCAAGGTCGGAACTTGGTTAGGAGCAACAAGAGTTATTTTTCATCCAGGTTATTATGGAAAAAAGGATAAGCAAGAAACTTATCTTCAAATCAAAAATGAAATTCTTGAACTACAACAGGAAATCAAAAGGAGAGGATACACTCCAAAGCTTGCTCCAGAAACAACAGGGAAGCTAAATGTTTTTGGAAGCATTGATGAAATTTACAACTTAACGCAAGATACAAAGTGCTCTTTCTGCATTGACTTTGCGCATATACTTGCGCGTGAAAAAGATTACAGATTTGATTATGTTTTAAACAAGTTCAAAGAATTTGATAGCATGCACATTCACTTTTCTGGAATTGAATATGGAGAAAAGGGAGAAAGAAATCACAAGAAAACAGAAGAAAGCGAAATAAAGAAAATTGTAACTGCGCTTGTTGAAAAAGCAAAAGCAAAAAACATTGTTGTAATAAATGAAAGCCCTTTTCCTGTTGAAGATTCTGTTTTAGCAACTCAAGTGTTCAAAGGCATTGAAGTTTCAGCTAAAAAATCCTAATTTTTTCACTAGTTGTTATAACGCCTAGTGAACTTTTGAGTACTATTGAATTACACTAATTTGTTATCACAATAAAGTTTATAAAGTGATTTAAGGTTAAAAATTCAACCTAAAATGGCAAAGCAAACACAAAAAATCGGAGTTTCTTTGATCGTGTTAACAGCAGTTTTACTATTGTTAACAAGTGTAGTTATGGCTGCTTCCGATGTTGCTCACGTAACCTCTTTAGAGGTCAATGGAGTTGAAGTTCTTGGCACAGCTACCACTGTTGGAGTTGTTGCTGGAGAAACTATCTCTGTTGAAGTTGTTTTCACAGCTTTGGCTGATGCCTCTGATGTGAAATTAAGAGCAGAGTTAGAAGGAGTTGACAAAGATACAGAAAAGACAGTGTTTATCGGTGACGTTGAAACCGGAAAAACATATGTCAAGACTTTATCAATGGAAGTTCCTTACGAACTATCGGATGATTTAAGTGATGACCTTACACTTGGATTGAAGATTTGGAACGCTGATTTCAAGACAGAGCTTAGCGGAATCGTTTTAAGAGTTCAAAGAGAAGCTTACAAAGTTAGTGTTATGTCTTTGAAAACAATAGACAATATCTATGCTGGAGATGTTTTCCCAATAGATGTTGTTTTGAAGAATGTGGGTTACAATGACCTTGATGACTTATATGTCACCATGAGCATTCCTGCATTGAAAGTTCAAAGAACAGCATACCTTGGAGAGCTTACAACTCTTGATGATGATACCACAACTGGAAGAGTCTTCCTTGAAGTACCATACAGTGCAGAAGCAGGAGAATATGCTCTTGAAGTTACTGTACAGAATGATGACTTCTTGATGACTGCAGTACAGAAAATCTCTGTTAAGAATGAATTTGCAAGTAATGTAATAGCAACTGAAACCACAAAGACCGCTAAGGTTGGAGAGGAAGTTGTTTATGAATTATTGCTTGTAAACCCAACCGACAGAATAAAAGTTTACAGAATTGTGCCTGAAACATCAATGAATGTCTTGACTGCGTCAAGTGATTTGATTGTTTCTGTGCCTGCTGAACTCAGCAGAACTGTAAGCCTCAGTGTAAAAGCTGATTCTGAAGGAGACCACGAGCTTAAGGTAAATGTCTTCTCTGGTGATGAACTTACTGGAAAAGCAACATTAACAACAAAGACAAGTGGTTTGGCTGTACCAAATCCAATGGTAGTTTTAACAGTAGTCCTTGCAGTAATCTTCGTGATATTGCTTGGTGTTTTGATTGCTTTAATCGCAAAGAAACCTAAGAAACAAGAAGAGTTCGAAGAGAGCTACTACTAAACACAAATTTTTTTATTTTTTATTTTTTAATTTAATGAAAAACACTAGCCGGAAGCAGGCAAACTATTTTTATGATTCATTAAAAATTTATTTATCTATTTTCAAACTTGTGACTTTACTTATATTGTCTGTCATGCTTACACCATAAAGAGCTGTGGCACCCATTATAACTTCATCATTGTGAGAGATTACAATGTATTGGCCTTTTTCCATGTATTTCTTAAGCAATAAAGAAAGTATTTCTGAGTTCTTTTTATCTAGTGCTGCGTCTATTTCATCTAACAAATAGAAACAATAAGGTTTAAGCTCTTGAATTGCAAAGATTAATGAAAGTGCTGCAAGAGTTTGTTCTCCTCCGGATAGAGAGGTTACATCTGCATATTTTCCATGCCCCACTTTGTTTATGATGCTTACTCCGCCTTCAAATGGCTCTTTCTTGTTCTCCAAATCCAAGAAAACAGGGCCTTTAGGGCTTAACTCAGAGAAGTTTCTTGTGAATATATCATTTAAAGAGTTCAAGGTTTTAAGGAAGACACGCTTTTTCTTGGAATCAATTTCATTGATAATTTGCATAATGTCTTCTTTTTCTTTGTTTACAACATCCACTTTTTCTTTGACTGCTTCATATTCCACTCTTAATTCTTCATAGATTTCTAAAGAACGCATGTTCACAGAGCCGAAATGTGCGAAGCTTTGTTGCAATTCTGCAAGTTTTTCTATAAGTGATTCTTTGCTTGCGCGGATTAGCTCTACTCCTGAAAATTCAAGCATTTCTGTTTCAAGATTGCTTATTTCAGCTTTAACTCGCGCTTCATCAATTCTCAGATTGTTTATTGCCTGGTCAAGATTGTAAATCAAGTTTTGCTTTCTGGAATTCTCAATTTGATTGTTTCTCACTTCTGCTTGAAGCTTGTCTCTTTCATCAATCATTTTCTTGAATTTCTCAGTTAATTCATTTTCTTGTTTTCTTTTCTTTTCAAGAGTTGATTCTTTTTCTACGATTTTTTTATTAAGCTCAGAAATTTCTTCTTTTAATTCATCTTCAGTGCTGTCAATAGCTTTAAGGCTGGATTTGAATCTGTCTAAATCTCTTTGCTTGAATCCAATTTCTGCATTAAGATTTTCTGCGTTCACTAATCCTGTTTCTTTTATTGAAAGTCGCAATTCTTCATATTTTCTTTCAATATCTGGATTTTCATTTATTTTGGTTTCGAGAAGTTCGCGCTTCTTATCCAATTCAGAAATTTCTTTTTTGAGGATTTCAATTTTTTCTTGAATATTCTTAATTTGGTTCTTTTTTTCTTCAATGCTGGAGATAATCACTAAATCTTTTTCTCTTTTCTGAATTTCAATATTCATTTGCTCTATGTCTTCAGAGAGGGCTTGCTTTTTCTGGGAAATCAAGTCTATTCTTTGATCAGATTTTTTGATTTGCTCTCTTAATTCATTTATTTTATCATCAATTTCTTTTCCAATGTTTTGAATGTGCTCAGGAGTGATTTTGCTTTTGCAAAGAGGGCAAATGTCCAATTTGGAAATCTTTGAAATTATTTTTTCCTGCCCCTCAATTTCATTTTCATTGGAGAAAGAAAGCTTTCCAAGTTCTGCTTCTTCTTTCTTAATATTTTCAAGAATTTCTCTTTTCTCTTTCAGTGAATTTTTCAAAGAATTAACTTTCTCAGCGTCGGTTTTTCTGTCATACAAATCTTTTGAAAGAGATTGCGTTTGCTTTAAGAAAAATTCAGTTTCATTTTCGTAGTTTGCAAGAAGAGATTGCTTGTCGCTAAGCCTGTCTTTTGTTGATTTCAATTCAGAGCGAGTCATATAGAATTTTTTTCTTTCAATTTCCATTTTTTCAAGCTCTTCTTTTTTCTGTTCAACTTCTTTTTGCTGCTTGGAAGTTGTTGGAGTTTCCTTTTCAAGATTTTTTATTTCATAAAGAACTTTGTCAATTGAATCCCGCAAAGATTGCTTTTGCCTTGTTAATTCCAGAATTTTATTTTTGTTGTTGTCTAAATTAACTTTCATTCCAGCTAAATCTGCTCTTAATCCTGCAATTTCATCGTTAAGCTTTTCTTGCTCTAATCCTGTTGCTTTTTGCATATCTGCATTAATTTCGCTGATTTTGAATTCAAGATTCTTGATTTCCCCCTCAATGTTTAGCATCTCTTTTTTGATTTTTTCTTTTTCTTTCAGCTTTTCAGAAACCTCTTTGCTGACTTTTTCAAATTCATCTTTTTTTAAATTCAAATCTGAATGAGTTATGCTTGCTTTGTGCCTTTTGATTGTTTCTTCAATTTTCTTGAACTTAAGCGCTTGCTGCCTTTCTTTTTCAAGATTATTCATGTAGTTTGTTCTTTCTCTTAAAACAGTTGTAACTTCCTTGAGCTTGGCTTCGGTTTTTTCCAATTCTTTCAAGGATTTTTCTTTTCTTAGTTCATAAACAGCAATTCCTGCAACTTCTTCGATGATTTTTCTTCTTTCTTCTCCATGCATATTAACAAAATTCTGAATTTCTCCCTGAAGAACAATGTTAAATCCGTTAGGGTCTATTCCAGCTTGAGCGAGCAAAGCTAAAACCTCTTGACGATTTTTTGTTTCATTGTTTATCTGATAAATGCTTTGTCCGTTTCTTCTAACAATTCTTTTAATTGAGATTTCCAAGCTTTCCAATGAAAATGTTTTATCAGAGTTATCAAAGATCATTTCCACAGAAGCTTCTTTGGATGCCCCCACTTCTTTGGTTCCTCTGAAAATTAAATTACTTGCTTTTGCTGCTCTTAACGACTTTGTATTCAGTCTTCCTAAAACAAAACAGATTGCATCTGAAATATTGCTTTTTCCAGAGCCGTTTGGGCCAAGAATAACATTAATATCTTCACTGAAAGGGAGCTCGGTTTTTTGAGCAAAACTCTTGAAACCTTTCATTATTAATTTTTTTATGTATGGCATCTCTTTTTCTTTTCTGGTTTACAGAATTTCCCCAGATTAATAAAATCTTAACGAGTTTTTAAAGTTTATAGAAGATGATTACAGAGCAAGACGGCTTTGACTTTCCCATGCAGTTTTCCAAGTTTCCCAGCTTTTTCTGAATATTCCGTGATTATTGTATTTCTTTATGTTTTCTTGCAAGAATTTTTTAGTGTTTGGGTCAGAAGGATATCCCGAACCTATTCCAGGATATTTTTCTTTCAAGATATCCATTTCTTTTTCACGAACGCATTTTGCAAGGATTGATGCTGCTGAAACAACCACATGATTTGTATCTGCTTTGTTTTCGCAAACAAAACTTAAATTTTTCACATTCACTTTTTTTTGAACTAGTTTTTCAACTAATTGATTTTGCCATTTTTCAATTCCAGCTGAAGGGCAATCGATTACAATTTGAATTTTAGAGTCTCTAGAAATTTTGGGATTATCTTTTATTTTTTCAGAATCAACAAGTTTAAGGATTACTTCTGTGATAACTCTGCTTTCAAGCTCATTTAAGTTTACTCCTTCTTGATTTTTCCGGTCAATTTCTTCAGGGTAAACCTTGCGAGTTTCAAATGCGAACGCGCGTTTTTTGATTTCTTTTTCCAAAGCTTCTCTTTGCTTTTGGCTTAACTTTTTACTGTCTTTAACTCCCAGCTCTTTTAGCTCTTTTTCACAATCGCTTTCAATAAGGCAGCCTGCAACGACCATCGGGCCTACAACAGGGCCTTTTCCAGCTTCATCAACCCCTATTTTTAACATGTTATTATACCTAAAATTATGAGTAGCAGCGGGTGGATTTGAACCACCGGCCTCGAGGTTATGGGCCTCGCGAGCACTCCAGGCTGCTCTACGCTGCTATGTTAATTTCTTATGCCTCTTTGCTTTTAAAGGTTTGCGATTAGCTTCGAATTTCGAGATAAAAATCGAGATAAAAATTGATACAAAAAAACTTATAAGTGCTGTTTTTCTCCCCTAGTCATGCCCAGTTCGCATAGTGGTATTGCATCGGATTGCTAATCCGAGCCCTTCGGGGCCCCAGGGTTCGATTCCCTGACTGGGCGTTGAAAGCTAACTCTTCGACTCTCTCCAATCCCACCAATCATCTCTTCCGATTATAACATGATCAATAATGTTTATATCGATTTGCTTGCCTGCTTCAACTAGCTTCTCTGTGACTTCTAAATCTTCTTCACTGGGATTTGGATCTCCGCTGGGATGATTATGAACTAAAATTATTTTAGCTGCGCTGTTTTTTATTGCGGGTTTGAAGATTTCGCGCGGATGAATAATTGAAGCATCTAAAATCCCTTTTGTGATTAGTTGCTCTTTGATAATATAATTTTGAGAATTCAGCAAAAGAACATAGAAATGCTCTTGCTTTTCTTCTTTAAGCTTTTCATTGAAATAATTGAAAACGTCGCGCGCGCAAGTTATACGACTTCTTTTTTCAATAACTTCTTTTTTTATTCGATTGTATCTTTTTCCAAGTTCAGCTATTGCCAAAATTTGCATTGCTTTTCCGGGGCCAATTCCTTTAATTTTCTCAAGCTCTTTTAAAGAACACTCAAACAAATTTTCAAGCCCGTATTCATTTATCAGACGATTAGCCACATCAACAACATTTTCTCCAACTGTTCCTGTTCTAAGAATAATCGCAAAAAGCTCTGCATCGCTCAAAGCTTCAGCGCCTTTTTCAAGAAATCTTTCTCTAGGTCTTCCTTGCTTAGGGATATCCTGAATTCGCATAATAAACCCAGCAAATCCAACATTAAAAGATTATATGAAATGAATAAGATAAGAAATAATTTTAAATAAGGCAATACTTGGAATAATATCCTATGAAAAAAATAAGTTTAATGCTTTTTGGCGTATTTTCATGTATATTTCTAATAAACTTGATTTTAGCTGCGCCTTATGTAATCGAATTCAATCAAATTCAAGATTCGATTGTTGTAAAAGAAACCTTTCCAGACAATCAAACAAAATATTACAATGAACCTGAAATTTTAGATATTTCTGGAAATAATCTTTATTTTTTGAAAAGAATAATTTTTACTGAGAACTATCCAGAAGTTAAAATAAGAATAAATCTTGATGAAGGTATTGTAATTCAGTCCAATCAGGTTTTCCCAGAAGGATATAAATTTGAAAGCGATGGAAAAAAGATTTCTATTGTTTGGAACTTAAAAGAAGTCAAATCTTCGCAAACATTTGCGATTTTCGTAGAATTAAAAGACACTAAACAAGATATTTCAGTTTACATTGCATTCTTTTTAGGAGTTCTTCTTGCAATTTTAGTTTTTTATTTAATTTTAGACAAGCTTATTCTAAGCAAAAAAAGGCAAATTGAAAAACAAAAAATCGCGGAAAAAATTGGGATAGCTCCTGTTGTTAAAACTGAAAGCAAGCAACAACAATCAGGTTCTGAAAAATACGAATATCTTCTTGACGCAGAAAAAAAAGTTATTGAAGCTCTTAAGCAAGCTGAAAGAAATGAACTCTGGCAAAAACAAATTCAAAATTTAACTGGATTTAGCAAGGCCAAAGTTTCGCGATTAATCAACAACCTTGAACAAAGAAATCTTATCAGAAAAATTAATTTTGGAAATACCAACAAAATTAGATTGAAATAAAATAATTTTTTAATAAATCCAAGATGAAACTTGTTTCATCTTGTTTCAAGAACATTTTAAATAAGTTTTTTTGTTTTAGGCAATTATGAAAAACAAACAAATCAAATTTGAAAGGAGGTTATAAAAAATGAAAGCAATAATAATGACCGGATTGCTCGCACTTGTTTTAGTTTTAGTTGTATTCCCACAAGTTATAGCTGAAGAAGCAACTCTTTGTGAAGATATCGAATCTAGCAACGAGTCACCTGCATGTATCGATTCAGTAATTGCTCCAGCTCCAATTCAAGAAACCAATGAAACTGTGACACCAGCTCAATTAAGAAGAGCTAGATGGCAAATTTGGTTTACATTTAACAAGGAAAGAAAAGCTGAGAGACAACTTCAGTTAGCTGAAATGGAACTTATCAGAGCTAGAATGGCTGCATTGAAGAATGATAGCAAAACATTGCAACAAGCTTTGAAAAATCATGAAGACTTGCTTGAGAAAGTAAGAAATGTCGTTCAGAATAGAAGAGAAAAGAACACTGAAGAAGGAATCAATCAAACTGCAACCTGGCTTACAGGTATTGACAGAGCTATTGAGGTTCATGAAAATAAAATAGCTAGATTAAACTTTTTAATTTTAGAGGGAACAAATCTTACTGAAGAACAAATCAGCTTGATTCAAGAAAAAATCAATAAAACTGAAGCAAACATTGAGCATCTTAAAGAAGTTCAAACACAACAAGGTGAAAGAATCAAAACAAAGTTTATGGCTATGGAAAACTTAACTGAAGAACAAGTTGAAAGCAAGTTAAACCAGATAAGAAACAGAATAAGAAATCCTCACTCCCCTGAAAATGAGGATGAAGATTATTACTCTTGTAAAGAGGATAATGATTGCGTTAAGGTTAAAGACGGTTGTTGTGGCTGCGGTTCTGGCGGGAAAGCTACAGCAGTGAATAAATCTTTAAAGGAAAACTGGGAAGACGACATAGAACCTTGTGTTTGCCCTGCAGTTGAATCTAACGATTGGACTTGCGTTAGCGCTGAACCAAAGTGTGTAAGAGGCAAGTGTAAACTAGTTTAAAATCAAAAATTTTATTTTTTTTATTTTTTTTATTTTTAGTGCAATATTAGTATAGAAATACTTATAATCTCAAATTCCTAAAATAAAATATGCCTCTTGAAGATTTAACTAAAGATAACAAAGAAGAATTTATGACTGGACGAATCATGGCTAGAGATTTTGCTTATATCTCTAGTATTATGCTTGGAGAAGGAAATGCCGTGGATAAACATCAAGAATTTGTTAGTTATATTGAAGAGGTTCTCTCTGAAGATGTCCCTCCTCTTTTTCGTCCAGAATATAAAAATTTACTTTGTACTTACTTCAACAATTTAATGAGACACCCCAAAAAAGTTCGTTCAAATTTATAAAAGGCGATTAGATTTTGAAAGTAGACATGGAAAATTAATATGGAAGAGGAAAAAACAAAGAGAGGATTGGAAAAAATTACTGAAACAAGTCAACAAACTAATTCTGAAGGAAATGAACTCTTTGAGATATTTGAAGTAATTAATGATTTAGACAAAAGATACAAAGACGCAGAGACTTTTCGAGAACAGTTTAAAAAATATCTAAAAGAAATCCAATTTGGCGAAATCTCTAATCTTAGAAGATTTGCCGCAATAACCTATTTTTCTTATAAATTTGAACAAAAAGGGTGATCGTATTAAAATGAACAACAAAATCTTAGAACACTTGGCTGATGGTGAAACTCAAGATAGAATAGAAAGAACTTATTCTTGGATAGATAAAATCGTAGCTATGCACGGGCAACCAAAAAAGAAAGATATTGGGGGCGGATTTTATGATATGGATGAAGAATTTGAAAATTATGTTGAAGAGCATCAAAGAGAGTATACCCCTTTGCAGTGGGTTCCCATAGTATCATACTTTGAAGTGAAAAAGAAACAAAAGCAAGGAAAATAAAATTTAAATTCTGAAAAGTTTAAAAGCATTTGAAACTTATTGTTTCGGTAATGCCCATAGATTTTTTTAAGATTAGCAAGGGAAACTTAGAAGATTTTTTAAAAGACAATCCTGGTTTACAAGATATTCTTTTATCTACAAGCTTCTATTCTGAATTTGCTCTCCCGGAAAAGGAAGAGTACAATGCGATAAGTTATCTGGCATATTCGATCCCCTCAAATGTTCTTGCAATTATTAATTATAAACAAACTAGAACAAAAAAAATTCCAAAAAGAATATTAAAACGTTCTCCAGAATTGTCAGAGAATTCTGTTTACATCCGAATTAAAGGAGATTTAATATTCAGAGAACAAGACAAAGACAAACCAGAAAAAAAACATTAGAGATTAAACTCAAAGATTATTTTGCAACAACAAATCTGTCTTTCCCTTGGGATTTTGCTTTTCTCAAGGCAAGATTAACTCTTTCTTTGAAACGCTTTGCAGTTTCTGATTTTTTGTACTGAGCGATTCCCCCGCTAACTTTTATCCCGTGTTTAGAAAGAAATTTATCTTCGTAAATTTTTTGTTTTAATCTCTCTGAAAAAAGTTTTGCGTTCTTTAGATTTGTTTCAGGCAAGAGAATCATAAACTCTTCTCCTCCAAATCTTGAAAGAATATCATATGCTCTCATTGTTCTGGACATAACTTTTGCTAATCTTACCAAAATATCATCTGCTCTAATATGCCCATATTTCTCGTTTATTTTTTTGAAATCATCTATGTCTACCATAATTAAGCTAAGATTTTCTTGCCCTCGTTTTGCTTTTTCAATCTCCATCTCAAGAACAGTTTCAAAAAGTCTATAATTGTATAATCCTGTTTTAGGATCTCGAATTGAAGTTTCATACAATTCAAATATGAGCTTTTGCATTTCTGGAGAAAGCTTTTTTATTTTATCTTGTAGACTTTTTTCTATTATTAACATCTTCTTTTTCATACTTTAATAACAATTTTCTTTTATATAAAACTTTTTGCACACGCGCTCAATAACTATTTAAACCAATTTTTATTGTTTTATTCAGGAGAAAAAGATGGTGAATGCGATTGTAATACTGCTTGTTGCGAGCGTATGGTTATTTTTAGGATATAGAATTTATGGAAGATTTATTGAGAAAAGATTAAAGATTAATGATAAAAACATTACTCCTGCAGTAAAACAAAAAGATGATATTGACTATTCTCCTTCTAAAGTTGCTTTTCTATTCGGACATCACTTTGAATCCATCGCAGGCTCTGGCCCAATCATTGGCCCAATCTTAGCAATCAGTTATTTTGGCTGGCTTCCGGTTGTTCTTTGGCTTACACTTGGCTCAGTTATTATTGGAGGAGTTCACGATTTCACTGCACTCATGGCTTCTGTAAGAAATAAAGCGAAGGGTGTTGCTTCAATTGCTCAAGAATATCTAAGTTCAAAGGCAGGAACTCTTTTTGGAATAATGATTTTTGTTACTTTGATTTTAATTGTAACTGTATTTAGCGTTTCTGCTGCAGACAGCATTATTGCACGTCCAGATTTAATTATTCCCTTAGTTGTAATCACTGTTGTTGCAATGATTTTTGGAATAGGAGTTCAAAAGTTCAATTGGAATAGCACTATTACCACAATAATCGCAGTTGTTATTGTATTTGTTTCGATAGGAATTAGTTTGCAAATACCAGTTACATTTACTATAAATCCCGTTCTTTTAAGAGCAATAATGATTACAGTGATAGTTGCATATGCTGGAATTGCTTCAGTTGTGCCTGTTTGGATTTTACTTCGTCCAAGAGATTATTTGAGCTCTGTTCAGTTATTGCTTATTCTTGCTTTGGGAGTTTTAGGAATTATAATTGTAAATCCAGAAGTGAATGTTCCTGCAGTAATGAACAATGGCGGATTTTCTTTGTGGCCAGTGTTATTTATCAGCGTTGCATGCGGAGCTGTTTCCGGATTCCATGCACTTGTTTCTTCTGGAACCACTAGCAAACAACTTGAAAAAGAATCTCACGCAAAAATTGTTTCTTATGGGGGGATGCTTCTTGAAGCATTTTTAGCAGTTATTGTTACAATTGTCGCAGTTGCAGGATTAAAATGGGGCGCGGGAGAAGGCACATTCCAGTTTGCATTAAATCAGGGATGGATTGTTTTATTCTCAGAAGGATTTGGAAATATTGTAGGAAAGGTTGGAATTCCGTTCATAAGCATTGGTGTTGCTTCACTTCTTGGAGCAGTTATGGTAAATCAGTTTGTTTTAACTTCTGTAGACACTTCAACAAGACTTGGAAGATTTATAATTTCTGAAAAATTTGCTAAGAAGTTTGACTTCTCTGGAGTAAAAGGAAGGATACTTGCAACACTTGCAGTAGTGATTCCTGCTTGGATTTTAGGAGTAACAAACAGTTATGAAACAATCTGGAAACTTTTCGCGAGCTCTAATCAATTAATTGCAGCAATCGCATTAATCACTGTTGCAGCTTACTTTTTATCTAAAAAAGTTAAGGTTGGGTTTATTATTCTCCCTGCAATATTTGTTTTGGTAACCACAATGACTGCTTTATTGTACTTAACTTTCCGAACAGGAGGGTACATTAACACAGAAAATTGGGTTCTTGCAGTTATTTCTTTAGCAATGTTTGCTCTTGGAGCCCTTGTTGCATGGGAAGGCTTCTTAAAATTCCGAAGTCAAAAGAACAAAAAGTAGAAAACAGATAAATAATCTTACTTAGAAATATCTCCAGTTTTTTTCCAAGCAAGGTATTTTTTATCTAAGATTTCAATTATTCTTTGACGCTCTTCGCTTATTCCAACTCCTTTCCAGTCTATTATAACAAAATCTAATTCTTCTTCTGTTTTCTCAATAGCCTCGTTTATCATTTCTTCAGTTATTGGAAGAGAATATTTGGGAATAACATGAGAAATTGCAACATTGGACTTAAGTTGTATTTGATTGAAACTTGGGCAGTAATGTGGGCCTCCGATTGCAATTGCTATTTCACTGTAAGGATTTGGCCGGAATTCTTTAACAATTTCATCAATTGTTTTTGCAACTACAAATGCTGCGCGGCGGTCATTCCATTCGTTTGCAGTTGAACCGATTTCAATAAAAATGCATGGCTTGCTGATTAATGGGCCATGATGAGTTGCTTCAAGAGTTAGTTTGTATTTATCATCAATTCCATGCTCTTTTGCGTTTTTTGCTAGCTTTTCAAAGATTTGTTTCTGAAAAACAGCTGAACTTAAGCAAACTTTTCCTTTTGTGCCCCCGTGCTCGGCGTTTCTCCAGTTTCCAGGAATGTGAACTGAGAGCGTCTTTTCTTTTTGCTCAGATTCGTGCTTAGACGCAAAGATTACAAAGTCGTACTTGTTTATTTTTTCTAAGTCCAAATTTTCTGTGAAAATAGTTTCATTTTCCACAAAATAAAAATCATAACTTGGCGCATTTTTCATCGAAGCCATCAAAGGGTTTTCTCGGAATTGTTCTAAATTTTTAGTAATATTCATTCCTGCTAAATCTTTTTTGCTTGCAATAATTAGATATTTTTGATACATACTACCAACAAAATTCGAGAATATATAAAAATTATGCTAAAAAATCGCAAATATCGGTTATTAAATGATAAATATAAAAACTTTCTAAACAAAAATGCTTTATGGAAAAATTAATGATAATCCTCCTAGGAGTTGCAGTTTTAGTGCTAGGTTATCCTTTAGGAAAGTTTCTCGCTCACATAACAAAAGAAGAGCTTGCTGCAGGACAACGCTGGTTTAAATTAATCATTTTGTTAAGTATTATTGGGGCAATTGTTGGACTAATTCTGAATATCGACGTGCTTTTCTTTAGTTTTTTGTTTTTTGCGATTGTAACAAGCAGAAGTTTGATTTCTAAAAAACAAAAAGTAAGATAAGAAAGTTTGCACATATGTCGAGGATAAAAGGTTATAATAAAAAATTATAACCCAAGAATAAAAATAAAACACAAAGGTTAAAACAAAAAATTAGTTGAGATGATATCGAAGAATAAATATTAACTAACTATTTATTTCTTCTTCTTCTTTGCTTTCTTTGCTGGCATTTTAGATTACACCTCTTTCCAATATTTATTTTAGGAAATTCTTCTTTTTATATTTATCTGTTTTTTTTAAAAATGAAAAAATTTTGCAAAAATTATTAAACTTTTTTTAAAAAATTTCAACAAAAATCTCCGAGGACAAATAAACTAAACCTTAATAAATCAAAAAAAACTTGAAATTAAATGTTTTATCTAATCGGTTTGGGATTGAATGTTGATGAAATTTCTAAACGTGCGCTGGAAATTTTAAAGAAATGCGATTTTATTTACCTGGAAGGTTATACTGTTGATTTTCCCTATACTCAAAAAGATTTGGAAAAGGTTATTGGGAAAAAGATTGAAATGAAAAATAGGGATTCTGTTGAAGATTTAAACTTAATAAAACAAGCTAAAACCGATGATATTGCTCTTTTAGTTTATGGGAGCCCTCTTAGTGCTACGACCCATATAACTTTGATTGAGGAAGCTAAAAAGCAGAAATGTAAGTATGAAATATTCCATAACGCTTCGATTATTGATGCAATTGCTGAAACAGGATTGCAAGTTTACAAATTTGGAAAAATAACCAGTATGCCTGCTTGGATTCCTGAAAAAAGCTTTAAACCAACCAGTTTCATGGAAATATTAAAGCAAAATCTTTCTATTAAAGCCCATACACTTGTTCTTATTGACATTGGACTAGACTTAAACAAAGCTCTTGCTCAACTTGAAGAATCTGCTAAACAGCATAAAATAAAACTGGAAAAGATTGCGGTTTGCTCTCAGCTCGGAACTCCAAACAGAAAAATTATTTACAGAACATTAGAACAATTGAAAAAAATCAAAGAAATCGCAAAACCTTACTGCATTATCATTCCGGGTGAGCTTCATTTTGTTGAAAAAGAGTTCTTGGAAGGATTTAGTTGAACCTTGGCTAAACTTATTAGTTTATCATTCTAAATAAGTTTTAAAAGATATAAACAGTATATTTTTACATGGAAATCAAAGAAATAGAACAAGAAATTATCAAATTCTGGAAAGAAAACAAGACTTTTGAGAAATCCTTAAAGAAAACAGAAAAGAAAAAACCCTACATATTTTATGATGGGCCTCCCTTTGCCACAGGCTTGCCTCACTATGGGCATATTCTTGGTTCTGTAACTAAAGATGTTTATGGAAGATTTTGGACAATGAAAGGAAATTATGTTAGAAGAACTTGGGGATGGGACTGCCACGGGCTTCCAATTGAAACAATTGCAGAAAAAGGGTTAGGAATTAATTCCAAAGATGAGATTGAAAAAATGGGTGTTAAAAAATTCAATGACTATTGCAGAAGCAAAGTTATGGGATATGCTAATGAATGGAAAAAGTTCGTTGAAAGAATTGCGCGATGGGTTGATATGGAAAAACCTTATCAAACAATGGACAATGATTACATTGAAAGCGTTTGGTGGGCATTCAAGCAACTCTGGGACAAAGGATACATTTACGAGGGAGAAAAAATCTTGATGTATTGCCCAAGATGCTCAACTCCTCTTGCAAAAGCAGAAATTGCAATGGATAATTCTTACAAAAATATAAAAGAAGACACTTTGGTTGTAAAATTCAAACTTAAAGAAAAAAGAAAAGGGCAAGATGTTTATGCCTTGGCTTGGACAACTACTCCTTGGACACTGCCTTCAAATTTAGCTTTAACTGTCCATCCAAATTTAGAATATGTTTATCTTAAAGACAAATCTGATAAAACAATTTATGTTCTTGCAAAGCAATTAGTGTCAAACTTTTTTAAGAGCTCTGAAGATTATGAAATTCTTGAAGAGGTTAAAGGAAAAAATCTGGAAAATAAAGAATACGAACCTTTATTTGATTATTTCAAAAATAACAAAAATTCATTCAAGATTCTTTTAGGAGACTTTGTTACTGCAGAAGACGGAACAGGAATTGTTCACACTGCTCCTGCTTTTGGTGAAGATGATTATGCTGTCTGCAAAAAATATAAAATTCCAATGGTTCAGCCTGTTGATGAAAAAGGAATATTTACAAAAGAAGTGAAAGATTATGCTGGAAAATTTGTTCACGACACCAACAAAGAGATAACTGAGCAACTAAAAAAAGAAAAGAAACTTGTTTTGATTAAGAGAATTGAGCATGAATATCCTTTCTGTTACAGATGCGATACAAAATTAATGTACAGAGCAATTCCTGCTTGGTTTGTTGATATTCAAAAGATTAAACCTCGCTTAATTGAAATAAGCCAGAAAATAAATTGGTATCCGGAATTTCTGAAAGAAGGAAGGGTGAAATACACAATAGAAACAGCTCCTGACTGGAATATTTCAAGAAACAGGTACTGGGCAACAGCTATGCCTATTTGGATTTCCAAAGATGGTGAAAAGCTGATTATTGGAAGCGTTGAAGAATTGAAAAAGTATGCTAAGAACTTGAAAGGAAAAATTGATTTACATAAAGACTATTTAGATGAAGTCATTCTTGTAAAAAATGGAAAAGAGTTCAGAAGAATCCCTGAAGTTTTAGATTGCTGGTTTGAATCTGGAGCTATGCCTTTTGCACAATTCCACTATCCTTTTGAAAATAAAAAATTCTTTGAAGACAATTTCCCCTCGCAGTTTGTTGCAGAATACATCGCACAAGTTAGAGCTTGGTTTTATTACATGATGGTTTTGTCTGCAATTCTTTTCGATGAAATGCCTTTTGAAAATGTTGTAACAACAGGAACAATTCTTGCAGAAGATGGAGAAAAAATGAGCAAAAGCAAGGGCAACTTCACTGATCCAATGATTTTAATAGACAAGTACGGCGTTGATGCACTAAGATTCTACTTGATGTCAAGCCCGGTTATGAACTCAGATGATTTGAACTTCTCAGACAAAGGAGTTGAAGAAATGTACAAAAAAGTAATTCTTTTGATTTACAATAGCTTAAACTTCTATGAAAATTGCAAAGGCAAAGAAAAAGGAAACAATAATAGCAAAGAGCTAACAGACAGGTGGATTTTATACAGATTAAATGAACTTGGAGAAAAATCAAAAGATTATCTTGAAAATTATAACACTATAAAAACAGGGGTAGAAATAAGAAGATTTGTTGAAGATTTGTCAACTTGGTATCTAAGGGTGAATAGAGACAGACTTTCTGAAGAGTCAGAAGCTAGAGAAACATTAAGATTCGTTTTGGATAATTTTTCTAAGATTATTGCTCCGATACTTCCTTTTGTTTCTGAAAAAATCTACCAAAGCTTGAATGGAGCTAAAAATTCAGTGCATCTAGAAGAATATCCTTCATTGAAATCCAAGCAATCTGAAAGAAGTCTCTTACAAGAAATGGAAAACATCAGAGAGATAATCTCCGCGGGTTTGAAAACAAGAGATGTAATTCAAATCGGGCTTAAATGGCCTCTCGCTACAGCTAAAATAAACTGCAAAGAAAAAGTCGGAAAAGAATTTGAAGAATTAATTAAATCCCAGTTGAATGTAAAAAAATTAGACATCAAGAAAGCGGACACCATTTCTGTGGAATTTGACACGAAAATTACCCCTGAACTTGAAGCAGAGGGTTATGCTAGAGAATTATCCAGACAAGCACAAGCATTCAGAAAAGAGTTGGGATTAGTAAAAGAAGATGCAATTGAACTTTATGTTATCTCCGACGATAAAATGCAAGAAATACTTGAAAAACAAGTTAATTTCATTAAAAAAAGGGTAAATGCTGAAAAGTTAGGATTCATTGGTAGTAACGACAAAGAAAAGTTTAAAAACAGAATTGACTTTAAGATAAAAGAGAAAAAAGGGGAATTGGCTATAGTAAAAAAGCAAGTTAAAACTGTTAAAAAGTGACCCCACTCTCCAGTAATTGATTATTTTTACTCCTGGACTATAGCAATATTTAAAAAGAAAAACGCATAACTAAAATCAAATGATAGTAAAAGAAGAATTTTTAAGCAGATTAAGAAAGATTTTCGACTTGAATCTTTATGAAGTAAGAGTTTGGACAGCTCTTCTTTCTCGAGGAACTTCTACAGCAGGGGAATTAAGTAATATTTCTGGCGTTCCAAGAAGCAGAACCTATGATATTCTTGAAAGTTTGGAAAAGAAAGGATTCATTATGATGAAACTCGGAAAGCCGATTAAGTTTGTTGCAATCAAACCTGATGAAGTTGTTGAGAGAGTTAAAAGAAACTTGGCAACATATACCAAAGAAAGACTTCAAAGACTTGAAAAGCTTAAAGATGATGAGGTTTTGGGGGAGTTAAGCACATTATTCACAAAAGGTGTTAAATTCGTTGAACCTTCTGAACTTTCTGGAAGCATAAGAGGAAGAGAAAATATTTACAACCAGCTTGACACAATGATTAGAAGTGCTGAAAAAACAATTACAATTGCTACAACTGCTGATGGGTTAAATAGAAAGATGGAAGCTTTGATGCCAAGTCTTGAAAAAGCAAAAAAGAAGGGTGTAAAGATTAGAATTGCTGCTCCTATTGATGCAAATAATATTAATGCTGCAAGAGAATTAAGAAATATTGCTGAAGTTAGAAATTCCGAAGGAGTCAAGGCAAGATTCACAATCATTGATTCCAATCAGTTGATGTTCATGCTTTTAGATGATGAAAAGTTCCACCCAAGTTATGATGTTGGTGTTTGGATTAACACAGACTTCTTTGCTGGAACACTTGAACAACTTTTCGAGGCTGCTTGGAAAGAAATGCGCCCAATCAAATAAAGTTGTTAAGAATTCTTTTTGGCGTATAAATTAAAATAAATTTTACAAAGATTACATCTCTTCTAAGACATCTATTCCAAGCAAATTCAAAGAATTCTTTAATACTTGCCTGAAAGATTTAACTAGTAATATTCTGAATTTTTCATTTTTGGATTTCATTACGGGGCAGTTTTGATAGAAATCACTGAATGCTTGTGCGAGTTTGTAAGAATAATTTGCTATGTACGAAGGGTCTGAATTATTGTATGACTTCAAAACAATCTCTGGAAATTCTGCAAATTTCTTGATTAATTCAATTTCTTGCGGCTCAAGCTCATCATACTTTAATTCGATTTTTTTATTTTCTTTTATTTTTCTTAGAATTGAACTAGCTCTTGCATAACTATACAATAAATACGGGCCTGTGTCCCCCTCAAAATTCAAGGCATCATCTAAGTTGAAGTTTATTATTTTATCTGCGCTGTTTTTCAAGATTACATATCTGACTGCAGCGATTCCAATTGTCTTTGCATATGATTTTTTCTTGGATTTCTTTTCTGCTTTTTTTATTGCATCTTCTAAAAAGTCCTCGAGAAGCACAACGTCTCCTTTTCTTGTTGACATTTTTTTCTTTTTTTTGCCTTCAGATAAAAGAATGTAAGAATAATGAACAACTTTCGGAAAGTCAGAGCCAAGAATTTTTAATGCTTCTGAAATTTGATTGAAGTAAAGCTTTTGGTCTTCTCCTAAAACAATCAAATTTGAATCTGCTTTTTTCATTTTGTCTAAAGTGTAAGCAATATCTCTTAAAGGATAAAGTCCTGTGGCATTTGAACGTGTTAAAACTAAAAGAGGTGTTCGCATTTTCCCTTCTACACTTGTATTTTTTAAGTCTAAAACAATTCTTCCCTCTTCATCTTGGAATAGCTTTCCAGATTTCTCAAGCTGTGCGAGAATTTCCTTGCTTCTATTCAAATAAGTTGATTCATAATCAAAAACATCGTAATTTATTCCTAATTTTCCGAGTATCTTTTCTTGCCCTTTCACGCATGTCGAAGTCACTTTGTTGAATTTCTTTGTTGTTTCTTTGTCTCCGCTTTCAAATTTTTCTAACAAATCAAAAACCTGCTGCTCTTTCTTCTTGGACTTTTTTATTTCTGCAGAAATCTTAACGTACTTTTTCAACATACTTTCAAATTTCAATTTTTCAGCTCCTGCAAGAACAAGCATAGCAATTTGTTTGGAAACATCATTAACATAATAATGAGTATCTACATTAAATCCTTGGAATTTTAAAATTCTTACAAGACTGTCTCCAATAATAGCATTTCTCGCTCTTCCCACATGAGGCGAGGCATTTGGATTTATTGAAGTGTGCTCAACAAGCATCTTTTTTCCTTTTCCAATTCCTTTGCTTCCAAAGTTATCTTTTTTTTCAAGTATTTCTTTAATTACGTCTGCTGCAAGATTTCCTCGATTCACAAAAAAGTTGATGTAAGGGCCTTTTGTTTGAATATCTTGAAATTCTGGGGGAATTTTCTCAATTTCTTCTCTTATTTCTAAAGCAATATCTGCGGGATTTCTCTTAAGTTTTGAAGCTAAAAAAAAGCAAGGAAATGCAAAGTCTCCCATTTCAGAAGAAGGGGGGATTTCGATTCTTTCAAGAATTTCTTGGATCTTCAGATTAATCTTTTTCTTAGCTAAAGCTTTACTTAAAATCTCAGCTACGCTCTCTTTTTGCATGAATTATTCAATATAAGAACTTTTTTAAATGTAACTTAGTTTTTGAATTCAGCTGAAAAAACAGCTAAAAATATGAAATCATGCGGGAGTGCCGGAGTGGTCAAACGGGCTGGACTTAAGATCCAGTGGCTTAGTGCCTGCGAAGGTTCGAACCCTTTCTCCCGCAGTTGGTTTATTTTTCTTTCAAATTGAATTAAAAAAGATTAAATATCCCTGAAAAATATTCTAAGTATGGAAAAAAGAGTTTTAATGCTATTTTTTGTTTTTTTAATACTTGCTTCTTTCTCAGTTTCTGCAAAAGATTATTACTGGGAAGAAATTTCCACAAATGTTTATCTTAAATCAGATGGAACTGCGCAGGTTAGTGAAATTCAAAAATTCAATTTTTCAGGAGAATTTACTTACGCTTTCAGGTATTTTCATTTTGATGAAATAAAGGGTGTAAGAAACTTTAAAGTTTATGATGAAAATGGGGCGGAGTATAACGCAATAGAATATTCTGAAGGAAAATACAAAGTTTTCAAGTGGTTTTACACTGCAAAAGACGAAGAAAGAATATTCATATTAAATTACACTTTAGTTGGCCCTGTTAAGCAAGGACTATTCCAAGATAAGGTGTTCTGGACAGGGGTTTTCAAAGATCATGAAAAAAGAGTGGAAAAAGCAACAATTAACTTTAATTTTTATGACGTTAATAAGAATCAAGAAAAAATAAAATATCAAATCTATCCAGAAGCAGATTCTTATTTCCAAGATTCTGCATTAATTGCAACAACAAAAACTTCCTTAAGCCCATACATCCCTTTTGAATTAATTATAACTGCGCCTGCAGGAGTGCTTGCTCCAGAAAAAATTTATTTCTTTTGCTTTAAAATAATCCTGCTTGTTTTGATTTTTTCTTGGGTGGTTTCTATTTTTTTGAGATACAAAAAAGAGCATGAACTTTTTGGCAAAGAGTTAAAAATTCCTGCTTTTGAAAAAGGTGAAATAAGATATGTGAATTTAAGACCTGCAATTGTTGGGCTTTTAATGAGCGGCAAGGTGCAAAGAAAAGAAATCTTAGCTACAATAACAGACTTAGCTAGAAGAGGATATATTCATATTAATGTTGTTAAAAGATTTTTCTCGCAAGATTTTGAACTTTTGAGATTAAAAAACAATCGCGATGAATTATTGGAATATGAAAAAATGACTTTAACAATGCTATTCAAAAACAAGGATAAGATTCTTATGTCTGAATTAAAAATCCGCCCTACAATCCAAGGAGAGATTGAAAAAATAATTGAAGAAATTTATGCTGAGGCAAAAAAACAGAATCTTTATGAAGAAAATCCTGAAACAGTTAAAAAAAGCTATCAAAGAAGAGCTTTGATATACATTATTTTCCCGCTAGTGGTATTATTTTTTAATATTTTTTATTCTCCCAATAAAAATGGAAATGTTATCTGGGGCTACTTGTTTTTTTTCGCGATAGTTTTTATTGTTCTCATTTTAAAAAGAACTGGCAGCCAGTCTAACCCTAATAAAAAAGATTTCTCGATAGAGAACCCATCTAAAAAATATTTCAAAGAGTCTTCAAAAAAGGATCTTTTAAAATATATTTACTTAATCTCGTTAATAATTATTTTTGGATTAATTTCTAAAGAAAATTTTATTTCGCTATTGAATATCGCTTTTGGCGCAGGTTTTGTTTCAGGGGGAATCATTTTAG